>RGZZ01000171.1 GCA_010028905.1 Pseudomonadota bacterium
ATCTCCGCGGCCGCATCGCGGGCCGTCAGATCGGCGCCCAGGCGGTGACGCTGGCACGTCGCTACTGGACTGGCGCCCACTGAGACGGGGTCTGCGGGGTCACGGGTTGGCAAAGCCCGCGCCAGCGAGTAGAATGACAAGCGTCCCGTAGCGACGCCCGCCCGAAGTCTCAAGAAAGCACTTCCAGGATCATGTCTGTACGTACCCGCATCGCCCCCTCCCCCACCGGAGCGCCCCATGTCGGCACCGCCTATGTGGCCATCTTCAACCTCGCCTTCGCACGGCAGCAAGGCGGTGCCTTCCTGCTGCGCATCGAGGACACCGACCAGACCCGCTCAGAGGCCCAGTACGAGACCATGATCTTCGAATCGCTCCGCTGGCTGGGGCTGACCTGGAACGAGGGGCCCGACGTGGGTGGCCCGCACGGCCCCTACCGCCAGTCGGAGCGCAGCGAGATCTACGCCGAGCACGCCCAGACCCTCATCACCCGTGGAACCGCCTATACGTGCTTCTGCACCCCGGAGCGACTGGCCGAGCTGCGCGAGCAGCAGAAGGCGACCAAGAGCAGCTTCCTCGGGTATGACCGTCGCTGCCGCGACCTGTCACCCGAGGAGGCCGCACGGCGCGTCGCCGCGGGTGAGGCCCACGTGGTTCGCCTGAAGGTGCCGGTCGAGGGCCAGCTCACCTTTCACGATCTGGTGCGCGGAGACATCACCATCGGGTTCGAGCAGATCGACGATCAGGTCTTGCTCAAGGCAGATGGCTTCCCCACCTACCACCTGGCCAACGTGGTCGATGATCATCTCATGGGCATCACCCACGTCATGCGCGCCGAGGAGTGGATCACCTCAACCCCCAAGCACGTGCTGCTCTACGAGGCCTTCGGCTGGCAGCCGCCTGGCTTTGGGCATCTGCCGTTGCTGCGCAACAAGGACAAGACCAAGATCAGCAAGCGCAAGAACCCCGTCTCACTCAAGTGGTACGAAGAGCAGGGGTACCTGCCGGAAGCCATGGTGAACTTCCTCGCGCTCATGGGGTTCTCGATGCCGGACGGCCGCGAGATCTTCGGTTTCGACGACATCTGCCAGGCCTTTGCGTTCGAGCGCATCAACTCGGCCGGCCCCGTGTTCGACCTCGACAAGCTGGCCTGGCTCAACGGCGAGTACATGCGCAGGCTCGCCGCGGATGATCTCCTGGCGCGGGTCATCGCCTTCGGCGCGCCCGTGGCCGACGATGCCTACACCCGCGCCATCGTTCCCCTCGTGCAGGAGCGCATGAAGCTTCTCTCCGACTTCACGGCCATCGGCGACTACTTCTTCACCGACACCATCGCCTACGATGCCGCGCTCCTGGTGCCGAAGAAGCGCGAGGCCTCCGAGACCGCCCAGGTGCTGCGCCGCTTCGCCGAGCTCTTCTCTACCCTGCCCGATTCCGATTTCACCAAGGAAGGGCTCGAGCAGGCCATGCGCTCGCTCTCCGAGTCTTTGGGATGGAGCGCAAAAGAGACCTTCATGCCGGTGCGCGTGGCGGTGACGGGCAAGACCGCCACGCCGCCTCTTCTCGAGAGCATCGTCGTGCTGGGACGAGATCGCGCAGCCGCGCGCCTGCGCGCCGCGGCGGAGGCGCTCGGCGCAGGCGCGTGAAGGGAGAGGCAGACGCCCTCGGCAGCCTGCGGTTCACGCGATTTCGCCTGACCTACAAGGTGCTCGAGCGGGCCGTTTTCCCGGCCGAGAAGCCACCGCTCTTTCGACGTCACCTCGTCACGTCGATGCGCGATGCGGCCTGCGGACCAGCGTGCCCCCTTCAGAGCGGCCCGCTGCCGTTCGTGTACGTGCCCCCCGTTGACACCCGCACCAGGCTGCTTCCGGGCGACGCCCTCAAGGCGACGTTCGTGCTGGTGGGAAGCAGCGTCTCGCACGCCGCCTGCTGCATCGTCGGCCTCGACCGGCACACGCGCAAGGGCGTGGGACCTCAGCGGTGCAGGGTCATCCTCGAGCAGGTCGACTGGCTCGACCCGCGGGATCGGCTGTGGAGCCGCTACTACTTCACGAAGGAACAGGAGATCCGCTCGACGCCGGTGGCCTTCGACGCTCGCCATCTCGAGGAGCGCGCCAAGCTTCTGGCAGGACGGACCCGCCTCACCCTGCAGCTCACCACCCCGCTCAGGCTCCCCGCGCCCGTCGATGGCCACGCATTGCTGGGCGCACTCCACGCCAGAATCAGCCAGCTGGGCGTCGTGTGGTGCGAGGGAAACGCCCCCGCCGCGCCTCCGCACGACGACCTCACCGCCGACCTCTCGATGCTGCTGCCCCGACCTCGGGCCCGCCGCACGACTGAATGGAACGGTCACGTGACCCTCACCGGAACCCTCACCCCCTGGCTCGCGCCCCTCGTCGCCGGTCAGCACATCGGTCTCGGGGCGGGTGCCGCCCTCGGGTATGGTCGCTACGAGCTGCGCCCCTGAAGGGTTTTTGCGGGGGAATGAAGAAGATTCAATTCGTCGAGGTTCTCCCTTCTCGCCCGCCCTTCTCGCTCGGTGACGCGGAGTCGAACGAGGCCCGATGACCCCGAGCCCCACGAGAGGAGACGAGAGCTTTGCCCAGGCGGGCCAGTGCGCTACGGGTGGTCTCAAACCAAGATGGCGTTCGAGAGAACCGGCTGAACGACCTGAGCGGAGCCGAATGGCTCTTCTGGACGAGCACCGTCTTCGAGACCTTCTATCCACCGGATGCAACCCATCGTCTGCGAAAGCAGCACGGTGCCATGAAGCCTCCAGAGGTCATGGCTGAGATCATCCGCTTCTTCACGAAACAAGGCGAAGAGGTGCTCGATCCCTTTGCGGGGGTCGGTGGAACCCTTCTTGGCGCGGCCCTCACGGGGCGCAAGGCCATCGGCTTCGAGCTCAACCCGAAGTGGGTCGAGGTCTACAACCAGATTCAGCAGACCTTTGCTGTGGTCGACGGTCGCTTTGTGCGCTGGAGCGAGATCTCCACCGACGAAGGCCCACGCGCAGACGCAACGGCCATCACATCGCCGCTGCTTGCCGGCGACTGCATGCAACGCCTTGCCGCCCTGTCAGATGGGAGCATTGACGCGGTCATCACCGACCCCCCCTATGGCTGCCAGCACTCGGTGACCGGCTTCAAGAACGAGACCAACTTCAACATGACCACGCTGGCCGACACCGCTGACTTCTCGAACAGCAGCGATATCGCGACCTTTCTCGATCGAATGGAAGCATTGGGCTGTCAGGCCTGGCGTGTGCTGCGCCCGGGACGCTACCTGGTTCTCATCGTGGGCGACCGGTACATGCGCGGCGAGTTCGTGCCGCTAGGGGTCATGGTCGCCGAGACGATGCGACGCGTCGGCTTTCAGTTCAAGGGCATGCGTCTGTGGTGGAACAAGGCGACGCAGCGCCCCCTGCGCCCATACGCCGTGAAGACCTGCTTCGTGCCGAACATCGTGCATCAGAACATCCTGGTGCTGCGCAAGAGCGAGTCTTGATCAGACCGTGGTGAAGAGCGCCCGCAAGTCGCGCATCAAGGTGCTGGTTGCAGACGACCAGACCCTGTTCCGCCAGATGCTGGTGCAGCACCTCGACCACGAACCCGACATCGAAGTCGTGGGAGAAGCCCAGAGCGGCACTGACACGCTCTCGAAGATCGAGACCCTGACGCCTGACGTCGTGCTGCTCGACATCCAGCTCGGAGACATGGACGGCCTCGAGGTCACCGAGCACGTGCGTGCGCGGTTCTCGAACACGCGCATCGTGCTGCTCACCGGCTTCCACAACGAAGCCTACATCTATCGCGGACTGCAGGCCGGCGCCAGCGGCTACCTCTCAAAAGACTCTTCCATCGACGGCGTTCTCGATGCCGTGAGGCGCGCCTTCCGCGGAGACGCGCTTCTCGACCCCGCCGCCACAACCAGAATCCTGCGCAAGTTCGAGCAGCACGGACGCGCAGAGGTCACCTTGTCGCCGTCGAAGAGCACCGAGGCCCAGCCAGCCCGCGTCAAGCTGACCCCACGAGAGCACGAGATCCTCATGTTCATCGCCGATGGGCTGTCAAACCAGGAGATCGCGTCGCGCCTCGTGATCAGCGAATACACGGTCAAGACCCACGTGAGCAACCTGTTCCGCAAGATCGAGGTCAATGATCGGGTGCAGGCGATTCTCTACGCCCTCAAGCACCGACTTCGCTGAAGGTCTCTCCAGGGGGCACGCCCTCACCCGGCGGCGCTTCCACGATCTGCTCCGGTGCGTCTTCACTGCTCGGAGACACCACCGGCATCTCGGCCGTGAGCCCGGACAGCTCGTCGTTGTCATCGACAAAGCAATCGCTCTCCACAACAGGCTCTCGCGTGGGCTCGATGCCCAGGCGCTGCAGGGTCTCCCACAATCCCTGAAGCGCGGCTGCGGGATCGCGGTAGAACGCGCTGCCGCGAAGACGCCAGAAGGTCCACCCGCACCGCTCGAGCACACGTTGCGCCTGCAGGTCTTCCTCGTATCGCTCAGCGCCGTCAGAATCCTCGCCCTGACACTCCACCGCCATCATGCAGGTTGCGCCCTGCACGGCCAGATCGATGCGACAGTTCGCCACCTCCTGGCGGGGCAGAACCGTGTATCCGCGGTCGCTGACGCGAAGAAAGACATCAACCTCGAACCAGTTCCGGAAGGGCGCGGGAGCCCCGAGACCGGTGCGCCGTCGTGACGCGGCGGCCCGACGCACCTCTTCGACATCGAGCTGACCAGACGCGTCTTCGACGTATGCCTCGTAGTCGAGGAAGTACTCGAGCAGCTTGCGTCGCAGGCAGTTTCGGCTGAGATTCTCGACCGTCACAGAGTGGAAGAGCCACATCTGATCGCGCGCCCGGCTGGCGGCAACGTTGAACCGGCGCTGCGCGCGCTGGTCTGCCAGTGCGGGCAGCGCGCGTCCCCCCGGCTGCGGGGCCACCACGAGGCTCAGGAACATGACATCGCGCTCGTCGCCCTGGAAGGCGTAGGCGTCGCCGCACACGAGGCCTCGGGCCTCCATCTTCTCGGGACCGAGGCGTTCCACGAGCATCTCGTGGATGAGGTTCGCCTGGGCTTCACCGAGCAGGCTGATCACGCCAAACGACTTCCCCGCGTAGCGCGCATCTTCGATGCACGCGAGAATGCGATCAACGATGGCGGCCGCCTCGAGGGGATTCGTGGTTCGATCGCCCTCACGCACGGTGACGGCATTCTCGACCATGACCGCCGCAACCGGGGGTTCGAGTCGCTGCGAGCCGTACTGGCGCAACGGAATGAGCGGCTCGCTGCGATAGAACTCGATGTTCGAGAACGCAATGATCTCGCGCATGCTGCGGAAGTGCTCGCGCAGGCGTATCCGGCCGCTGAATCGGATGGCGGCCTGATCGAAGAAGCTGTGCTCGATGCCCAGGGCGTCGCCGTGGGGCACATCAGCGAGATAGCGCTGACGAAGGGCTTCCACGCGCTCGGCCGAGATACCCACGTTGTCAGGGCTGATCTGCTTGTCGTCGCCGACCACCACGATGCGCTTGGCCAGATACATCAAGAACAGGGCGTCTGTTCCGCTCTGACTGGCCTCGTCAACCACCACGACCTCAAAGGCGTCGCGCTTCGCCTCGATGCTCTCAGCCACGCGGTAGATGGGCATGACCCAGGCGGGAATGGCCGAGCGACACTCGTCGAGATGCGCGCGTGCGGCCTGCCGATGCTTGTCGGCATAGCGGCCCTTGCCCTTGCCGACGCGACGCACCGCCATGGTCCAGGCACGCAGGTGCTGCTGCTCATGCTCGGTCATTCGCTCGAAGCAGGCGTTCCAGGCCATCTCTGAGGTGAGGCGCCCCCGCAGCGCGAGAATCTTCGCGCGATGCTCGTCGAGGCGGGTCGAGAGGCGCTCGAGCTCGGTGCTTGCGAAGAGACGCGTGAGCCAGGTGCCTGCGCGAGCCCAGTCCCAGGCCTCCTCGAAGCGATCGAGCCGGAGCTCCCAGTCGGCGCAGTCGAGCGTCTCTCGCAGGAAGGCGTCGAACTGGGGCGCGCGCGAGCGCAGGCGCTTCTCGACCTCGAGGCGCTTCGTTCGCTTCTCGCGCTCGTCGAGCAGGCGCACGATGCTCTTGTAGGCCGCGGTGTAGGCGTGCTCGTCACGCGAGTTCACCGCCGCCTCGAGCGTCGCCATCGCGTCGTGAGACTGGGTTCCGGCGAGGAAGTCGCGCAGCACCGCGTGCACCGAGTCGATGGCCCCTCTGGCCTGCCCGCCCACCTTCTCGTTGCGCGCGGCCACCGCCACCCACTGCAACGCCCGCACGGCCTGCAGCTGGTGCCAGGCCGGGGCCATGAGCCCACCGATGGCGTCGATGGCCACCTTCGCGGCGTCACGCCGCGTTCCGAGAGAGAGAATGGCATCGAGCTCGTCGCGGAGCTTCTGGAAGACGGCCACCTCAGGACGCAGCGCGGTGGAAGGCAGCCGCGTGCGCTCAGACCACCCCTCGATGAGACGAAGAAGGCGATCACGCGCGTCGAGCCAGCCGAGCAGCTGCTCGAGGGTCTCGAGGTTGTCGCAGCGACGATTGTCGACCTTCACCCGATCGATGATCCACGAGGCTTCCTTCAGCTCGCGTGGCCACATGACGCGAAGCCCCGTGAGCTTGCGCCCTGCGCGAAGCGCGGCGGTCAACGCCTCGGCGTGCGCGCGGACGTGCGGCAGACGGCCCTCGCTGATGCCCGCGACGCGAGCGCGCAACGTCTCGCGCGAGTAGCGCTCGATGACACTCATGTGCTCCTGGGTGAAGCGGAAGAGCTCCTGCCAGACCGCGGCATTCCCTTCGAGAGCCTCCATGGTGGCGCGAGGCACCCAGGGATAGGGGTCGTCGAGAAGCGGTTCCGCCGCGCGCGCATAGCTCTCGAGGGTCTCGACAAGCGCCTGGAGGCGCGTGTCGTCGACCTGGGTCAGCGCGTGGAACGCCGGATGATCGCGACGGCTGTCAGAGGCCATCTTCCCGCGCGCCGACTCTTCGTTCTTGAGCATGTCGACGAACGCGCCCGGCGTCGGAATGGCGTCGAGATCGATGAGCTTCTGGTCGAGCGAGGCGTCGAGCACCGCGTCGAAGTCGCGCAGCAGGCCGTAGTAGAGCAGCGCGTCGTCGTTCGTGATGGGGGCGCTCTTCTCCGGATCGGGGGTCTCCGGCATCCAGCCGTGGTCGGCCTGCTGATCGCGCAGCTGCCGCGCGATGACCTGCGCGGTTCCCTTGTAGTGACCGAATCCGAGATCGTGCGTCACCGTCTCGCTCATGCGCAGATCACGCAGATCGCGCAGCGTCTTGACCTCAGACTCCTGCTCGTGGGTGATCTCCTGACGCAGATGCCGGATCGTCTTGCGCGAAGCGTCGGCGGTCCAGTTGGCGCTGCGCTCGACGATGGCCTGAACCGACTCTTCAAGGGTTCGCATCGCCTCTTGATCGTCGCCGAGCAGCGTCACGCAGAGCGGCGCGATGTCAGCGGGAAACTTGTCCTTGAGAACCTTCAGCGCACGTGAGGTATGGCTGGTCACGAGCACGCGCTGCCCGGTGGCCAGCAGGTGGCAGACCAGGTTGGCGATGTTGTGCGACTTGCCCGTGCCGGGGGGACCCTGCACGAGCACGCCCTGGCGCTGCAGGATGGCGCGCGCCACGTGCATCTGCTCGTCGTTGGCCTGCAGGGGGAAGTAGATGTCGTCTGCGTCTGCGGCCTTCGTCTTGCGCGCATCGTCGATGATCGACACGAGGCGCTCGACCCCAAGCGGAAGCTCGGTGGAACGCGACATGTCGTCGATGGCCCGATCGAAGAAGCGCAGCAGGCTTCGCTCGGTTCGCTTGCGCACGATGATGGCGGGGGCGAAGTGCAGCGTCGGCTTGTCGCCGGCCACCTTCTGGCGCGCGAGGGTGTTGTCGTATCTTGCCCCGATGCTGTCGGCCCAGAGCTGAAGCGCCGCCTGCAGCTCGTCAGACTCGAAGAGATCGTCGCCCACCTCGGCCAGCAGCTCTTCCACGTCTCGCGCCACCTCGAGCGGAGGGGCCTCCGCGGTGTCGAGCATGTCCTGCTCGAGCGAGAGCTTCATGCCCTCTGCGGCCGGGGTCACCGTGATCAGCCCCTGCTCGGTGTCGAACGACACATCGCATCGCGCCGTGAGAACGTGGCGCTTTGCCGTGCTGCCATTAGGGGTCTTCCAGGCCAGGAAGCCCGCTCCGAGAATGACCTCGAAGGTCTCCCCCAGGCGCATCTGCTTCTGGTGCATCGTGTAGAGGGCCGCGTAGGCCTTGACGGCCAGATGTCGCCGGTGATCTTCAGCCGCCCACGCCTTCCAGATCACGAGGTAGGCCGCGAAGGCCGCGTCGACCTCCTGGGTCCGGCCCTTGCGCGCGAGGCTCAGCTTCTCCTTGGGATCGGCGGCGATGCGATCGCGCAGGTCGAGTGAAGGCCGCGACGAGTCAGTCAGCTGCGCGGCGTCGAGCCAGGCCCGCAGCTCGGCGGGCGGCTCTGGCGCTGGCACGCGATCGGGCTTGCGGATCTGCAGCCACTCGTCGGGCTCATGGGTATCGTTGCGCCCGCGACGCGCCGCAAGCCAGCACGCGTCGCTGCTGGGCAGCTCGTCGAGCCACAGCACATCGCCCCCCTGAACGGCATACTCTTCGATGGTGCGCGTCGTGCGCGTGCGCAGGCGCGTGAGCTCACGCAGGAAGGTGAAGAGGTTGAGGGCTCGATCGCGGTTCTGGGACAACAGTCAGCGCTTCTCTCGGAAAAGATTGTGGATGACCGAGGCGACCCCGCAACGCGCAGGACGGTTCTGGCTTCGCCCCCCGCCGGCTATCTCCTGTAGCGAACGGCACCCGACAAGCCGATGCGCGGCATGCCGTCGCACGAAACCGCGGCGCGGGGCGAGCGTCCACGCTGCGGCCCGCGCGCCGCAGGACAGGTGCGGCAAACGGGGAAGACCATGGAATGGGCAGACTGCTCGTCAATCTGGTCATCGTGAGCCTGCTGGTGCTGATCTTCAACGCGCTCGGGCTCGTCACGCTCAGCGCCACGCCCCACATGGCGAAAGACCCCACGCTCGGGCACGTGCTCGACGCAACCGTCATCGGTGTCGTCATCTGCGCGGCCGGCGAGGTGGGTTCGCTGCTGTTCGCGCTGTTCGTCGTGGTGACGTTCGGCCTGGGCTGCATCCTGCTCCCCGTGTACTGGCTGCTCATCGGCTACTTCAAGCTGAAGCTCGCGTCCACGGTACTTCCCGGGTGGTTCGACTACTCCCACAACCTGCTCTCGGTGCTGTTCGTCAGCTGGACCCTGGGCGCGAGCAGGCTGCAGACGCAGCGCGAGCGTACCTTCGGAAGGCGACGGCAGCCGGACGAGACGCCCCCCGGCCAACCGCGCGAGGTCGTTGCCGAGTGGCACGAGATCAACGACCCTCCCCCGCGCTGAGCGAGGGCGGCCACGCAACCCCACGTCAGGCAGCCACGGCGGGGGCCGTCTCGGTGGCCCTTGCCCTTGGCGTGAGCGAGGGGCTGGGCGGCGTGCTCGGTCGACACGGCCAC
>RGZZ01000172.1 GCA_010028905.1 Pseudomonadota bacterium
GGCGCTCGAGCAGCGTCTTGCGCTGTACGGGCAGATCGCCACCCCCCAGCCAGGCCCCATCGACGTGTCCGCGCGTGCCCAGACCGCCTCGTCGATGGCGCTCCGCACCGCCTCGGTCGCAGGGGGTGCGGTGGGAGCAGCCCTCGCCAAGGCGCCTCCGCTGCACGCGGCGCCGTTGCCGCCACGTGTCGGGCTGCTGGCGTTCATCAACGGCGTTCGTCGCCATCGCCGAAATCCCATCGGGTTCTTCGACGCGCTTCACGGGCAACACGGACAGACCTTCCGCGTGACGCTGCCCACGGGATCAGACCTCTTGTTCGACTGTCGCCCCCAGGCGCTGTCGGCGCCGCTGGTGCACACCGACAATGCCGACGAGTCGTGGGAGAAGCCGCCGCTGCAGGGACACGGGCTGTCGTTTCTCGTGGGCACCGAGAACGTCTTTCTCGCAAACGGGGAGATCTGGAAGCAGGCGCATCGCGCGATGCAGCCCCACCTCTCGGCCGCGGCCATTCAAGACGACGTGATGACGGCGCGCGTGTCGTCGATTCTCGACGCGCATCTCGACGCCCTGGCCCAACGCGCGGCAAAGGGGCCCGTGGAGGTCGACGTGCGTCCGGTGATGCAGCAGGCCACCCTCGATGTGGCGCTGCAGACGCTGCTCGGCACCACGCTCTCGAAGCCCGAGCTTGAGCGTGTGCAGCACGCCTTTGGCGTCGTGATGGAATGGCTCGGCAGCGAGACCCTCAATCCGACATCGGTCAGCCTCGGCAACCTGGCGGGCATCCTTCCTGGGGCGGGTGCCCTCAAGGAGGCGTACAAGACCCTCACCGATCTGGGCGATCGCATCATCGCGCAGCGGCGCGCCCAGCCCGGCGCGACCACAGATCTCCTCGACGGCCTGCTGCAGGCGCGCGATCCGGAGACCGGCGGTCCCTTCAGCGACGAGCGGCTGAGGAACGAGGTGCTCACCGTTCTGCTGGCCGGCCATGAGACCACCGCCACGCTGCTCAGCTGGAGCAGCGTGCTGCTATCGCGCACCCCCCGCGTACAGGCGCAGCTGCACGCCGAGGCCGACGCGGCTGCGGGGAAGCCGGCGACGTCGGCGACGCTCCAGGACATGACCGCCGTGCAGAACACCATCAAGGAGACCTTGCGTCTCTACACGCCGGCCTGGTTCCTGGTGCGACGCGCCAAGGCCGACACGACCATCGGCCCCCCGGATCGGGCCATCCCCGTGGCGAAGGGCACCACCGTGGTGATGAGCGTCTTCCACGCCCATCGCGATGAAGAGATGTATGGTGTGCGCAAGACCGGCTATCCGGCCGCCGAGTTCCATCCCGAGCGGTACCTCAACGCCAATCCGAAGACGTTCCCCTTCGGAGGCGGCGTGCGCATCTGCCTGGGGGTGCACCTCGCCCGTCTCGAGGCCGCGGCCATGCTCGCGGGCATGGCGCGTCGCTTCGACCTCGCGGCGGTGAGCGATGCCCCTGTGGGCGTGCGTTCAGACATCTCGGTGCACCCCTCCGACACGCGGGTGCGACTCTCGCTGCGCGCTTCGCAGCCGTCGCCCGCGGCACAGGCGTAAGCGACCGCTTCGACGCTCGCGGTCGAGAGGCGATCAGCAGGTCGCGAGGCAGGCCTGGCCTGGCTGTTTCAGCGTGCCCGCAGGTGCGCCAGGGCGTGCCCTCGAGATGTGTGCAGGCGCGACGCAGGGTGGACCCGAATGGGGGGCGGCGAGCACACGATGGGGAGAGGAAATGCGCGAGGCGCTGTTCGGACTCGAGCTGCTCTGGCACGACGCTGTCTCCGCTGCGGACACCGAGCACGCAGGGGCGATTCGCATCGCGGCGGCGCAGGTGCCGCAGGCTCTCGAGCGGCCCGTTCGCGCGCGCGGACTCTGGCAGGTGAGCGATGAGGGCGCCCTGTTCTGCATGCCGAGGTTGCTCCGCCTGCGGGTGGTGGGGGGGCAACGCGTTGACCATCAGCGCGAGGCGGGTGCCGGTGACGACGACCTGCGCGCCTTCGTGCTCGGCGCAGCGCTGCCCATGTTGCTTCAGCAGCGGGGCCTGCGGGTCTTGCGAGGCACTGCCGTCTCACTCGACGGGCAGGCGCTCGTGCTCATCGGGCCGTCGAGTGGGGGGAAGTCCACCGTCGGCGCGGCTCTTCTGCAGCAGGGGGCGCGTCTGGTGTCCGACGGCTGGGTCGTGGTCGTCCCACGCGACGGGCCTGCGGCGGGTTTCAGGTCGCAGTCTCGTCGGTCGTCGAGCGGGCCGTCCCGGTGCGGGCGTTCGCGGTGCTCGACGCGGTTCGAGGACGCGGTGAGGTGACTCGGCAGCACGGGCTTCAGCGCGTTGCGACCCTCAGCTCAGAATCGCCGCTGCTCGACCTGCAGCCACGATCCCACATCGCTGCCGTGATGCGCGACATGGGACGCGTGGTGGAACGCGTTCCGCTGCTGGGCATCCAGCGGGGCGACCTCACGGCGCTCGAGACCGCTCGCCGCCTGTCCGAGGCCAGCGGGCGATGAGCGATCCGTGCTGGCTCGTCTCCTACCCGAAATCGGGGAACACCTGGATGCGCGCATTGCTGCAGCAGTACATCGATGGGCCGTCGAACCCGCTCGATCTCAACCGGCTCGGGGGGGGAGGCTTCGTCCGCTCGCGGGCGGCCTTTGATGCCTGGTGCGGGGCGTGTTCCTCCGATATGACCGTGGATGAGATCGCCCTTCTCCTGCCCGCCTACTTCAAGCACCTGGCGAGCAACGATCTGCGCTACCCGTTCGTGAAAGCACATGGCGCCTGTCTGACGAACGGCGACGGTCAGCTCGTTTTCGGTCCGCCAGAGAGCACGCGTGCGGTGGTTCTCGTGCGCCACCCCGGCGACGTTGCGGTCAGCAGCACGCATCACTACGGCCTCGACCTCGATGGTGTGCTCGACCTCATGGCCACGCAGGACACTATGAGAACCTGCTCACAGACACCGCCGGCGAGCTCGAGCGGGTGCTGCGCTTCCTTGAGATTCCATCGGAGAAGGCGCGTGTCGAGCGTGCCGTGGAGATGTGCCGTCTCGAGCGGCTGCAGCATCTCGAGCGTGAACACGGGTTTGTGGAGCGATCCGTTCACGCGGCGCGGTTCTTCCGTCGCGGTGAGGCGGGGGAGTGGCAGCGCTGCTTCACACCGGCCCAGCGTTCCCGCCTTCGCGACGACCACGGCCTCGTGATGGAGCGGCTGGGCTACTCGGTCTGAGCAGAGCGGGCGGTGTCGAGATCGGGCACGACGCGGATGAAGCGCAGCGCGTCGAGCATCCGGTAGGATGCGGGCACTTCCGGGGTGGCCATGCGCCTGCGCATCGCTTCGAGGTCGACGAAGCAGATGCGCGACGGGGGCAGTCGGCGGGAGTCGAGGGCGTCGCAGAGGTGAGGAAGTGTCGCCGTCATCTGTGCGTGCAGGTGGGAGATGCGCGAGCTGTCCGTCTTGTCTGTCTCGCGGGCGATCTCGTGGGGCAGCCAGGGCTCGGCCAGCCGCCGCATCAGCAGCCGGCCGTGAGGGCCGTCGCTGAACACCTCGAGAGGCAGGGTCAGAACCTTTTCCACGATGCGACGATCGAGCAGCGGGTAGACGTGCTGGACGCCGTTCCGCGCCGAGAGCGCTGCCCACGACTCGGTGCGTGCGCTGAGGCGTCCGCTGAGCAGGTTGGCGAGCATTCGCTGGCGGTGATCGACGGGAAGGCGAACCCGCCCGCTCAGGGGGCGCGGTCGTCTGGCCCACGCCGCGGAGAGCACAGGCGGACCGGCGCCGCTGAATTGTATGCCACGCAGCGCGCCGAGCAGAGGAACCACGATGGAGGCAAGCCGCGCCCGCAGGCTGCGCAGCCCAGACGTTTCGAAGGCACGCCACAGCTGCAGCCACCGCCCTTGTATGAACAGGCACGAGAAGAAGGTCCAGCCGTGATGCGAGAGCAGCTCGTCCCCTCCCCAGCCGCTCAGTATCAGACCGGCCCCCCGCAGGTGCGCCTCTCGCACGACCCGCGCCTCGTGCAGCACGGTGTTCTCGCAGGGGAGATCGAGTGGATCGAGAGCAAGGTAGGCGCGCACGTCGGCGGAGGAGAGGGGGGGGGGCGTCACCTCGAGCCCCAGATGTCGGGCCACGGTCTGGACGCGAGATGACTCTTGCGTCTGCGGGTCGTCGGACGGAGGAGGCATCCAGCTCCAGGCACCCGCCAGCGGGGCGCCTCGGGTGCGCAGATCGTTCACCGCCAGGGCCGAAACCAGGCTCGAGTCGAGCCCGCCGCTCAGGTGGAGGGCCACTGGCTTCGAGGTCCGGAGACGATCGGTTACCGCACGTTCCACGACGGGGGCCATCAGGGCGGCGGCACGCGCCACCGTGACGCCATGAACGGTGCGGATCTGCTCTGGATGCCACCATCGACGCAGGGTTGAACGGTGTTCGGCGAGCAGCAGGGAGTGGCCGCCGGGCACTTTTCTGATGCGGGCATCCAGGGTTCGTTCGACGTGCCAGTCCACGCGGTCTCCCAGGTAGGACAGGACGAAGGGGATGTCGAGGTGTCGATCGTCTCCCTGCGGACCGTCGAGCAGGTGACGAAGCGCGCCCGCATCGCTGGCGCACGCGACGGCCCCGTTGGCGAGCGCCGCGTGATACAGGGGGCGAACCCCGAGGGCGTCTCGCGCGCAGAACAGCGTGCGGCGCGCCAGATCGGCCACCACGAAGGCATAGTCACCGTGCAGGTGATGCAGGCATCCCGTCCCCCAGCGCGCGTAGGCGTGCAGCAGAAGGCGGCTGTCGGGGGTTTCGTGATGGGCGTTCAGGTTCTGACACAGGGTTTCGCGGTCATCGAGGCGGACGTCGGCCACCAGGGCCAGGCCCAGGGAGATATCAACGATGGGGGAGGCGTCGCGCTCGGCGTCTGGGGTCAGCCAGAGCCAGCGCCCTCCGAGGGCGAAGCCGTCATCATGCCAGCGCGAGATGCCGTCGCTGGGCCAAGACGCGGTGCTGTCGAGCAGGCGCGCCACCGCGACCTCAGGGTCGGTCTGACAGTGGGCGAGGCACGCGGCGATGAAGCTCACGCGGGGGTACCAGAGGCGAGCAGTCGTATCGGGTCGGAAGGGCGGGCTGAGCCACCGTGTCGAACATCAGCACAAGCCCACGACGGCTTCAGGCAAGAGACGAGGTAGGGGAATGGAAATCGAGAGCAACGCGCACCCCAGGCCGAACGCGAGCGATGCGCACGCATCAGGGAACCTTCGCCAGCCCTGGCAGGCCCCGCGCCTGCAGCATCTCATCACCTCGAGTGCCACGCAGAGCAAGCACAGCGGGTGCCTGGAGCAGGGGACGAGCTTCGCCAGCCCCCCGTTCTGTTCCTGACGATGGTGTGTCGAGAGAGCGCTGCCCATCGCCAGGGCCGTTGAGGTGCACTGCCGCACGTACACGCACGCTTTCGGGTGCGCGGGGAGCGCCTGGTGAACGCGAGATTGTGGCCAGATGGGGCATGACAGCGGGTTCGCTGGTCTTGCGGCGAGTCCTGGCGCAGCCCATCGAGCTGCGCTGAAGAGGCTCTGGAGACGAGACGACAAGGCCATCAGCGATGAACGGGAATCTCCACCCCGCCGATGCGCACGACGCCGTCTTCCTTCTCGATCCCCTCGTGCTGCTCGCTCTGCGGAGCGCGCAGCACGGCGCTGGCCGCAGCCTCGATGGTGCCTCCGCTTCCGAGCACCGTGAACGCGCGCTGGGTCTTGTCTTCGAATGTCTCGTTGCTCGCGCCCGCGGCCAGGCTCGCGCGGATAGCCCGGTAGAGCTCCGGGGCTTCGTTGGCCTTTCCGATGGTGACGAGCGCCGACAGCAGGGTGACGTACTGGGCCGTGCTCTGCTCGAGCGCAACGTTGGGGTCGCGTGAGGCGAGCAGCGTCTCGTAGTGCTGCCGTAGCGAATATTCGGGACGCGTCTCGTTGTCTACGGGTTGTTGCCCTGATACGGCGCCGGCGAGGGCAAGCGCATCGAGCGCTGCGAGATGCATCTCCTGAGCGTCTGGGGTGAGGACGCGAATGGCTTGGAACAACTTGCTGGCATCCCGAGAGTCAGTGGCCCTTAGCGCCTCGGTGAGGGCGGAAGAGTGTCGGTGGCAGCCTTCAATGAAAGAGGTGGCGGCCTCTGCCTCAATCACCAGATCGCTCACCGTGTCGCTCGACAGCGGGATGAAGAGCGTGCCGCTGTGTGCCATCACTGTGGGAGAGCGTCCCGCGAAGTGAAGGACGTCGACCAGGTCGATGAGGCGACCCGCGCGGGTTGACGGAACCCCCTCTCCGTTCCAGGTTCGGTCCTCTCGCAGCAGGCTTGTCCCGCGATCGATGCAGTCCACGAGGCGTGCCGCGATCTCGGCGTCGAACCCGTCAGGGATGGAGCCGTGACCACACAAGGCGGCCATCACGGGAAGGTCGCGCAGAAAGATCGGCCGGCCTTCCTCGCTGTCGGGGCCGTACAGCCGTGACTGTCGGTAGTCCATCGACACGAGATGGTCCGAAAAGCCGGACAGCGTGTCGCCAAGCCTGTAACCCTGCTGCTCGAGTGCCTGCAGGCTCTCGAGCTCTCTGGTTGCAGCCGCGCGATCGGCAACCGAGAGCTCGGCGTTCGACAGGGCGTGATGAAACAGCTCAGACGTGCGATGGCTTCCCGAGTACGCGACCTGATTCGTCTTCCCGATGTGGTCGCATTGCGCCCACTCCAGCTCTTCCCTGACCCGTTCGTTCAGCCAGCCCGCACACAGGAGCACGGCGGGAACCGCAGGTCCGAGTGCCACCGTCGCGAAGCCGCCGCCTACGGCAGCAGCGGTACTGGCCGCGGCTCCCAGGCGCGGGATGCGATCGCACAGCTCGGGCATATGTTCGAATGCGTCGTTCGTGTACGCCAGCATCAGGACGGCGCTGAATGCCACCCCCAGCGGTCCGGCAATCGTGGCGATACCCCACGTCAACCCGCCCAGGAGCGCGGTTCCCAGAGCGGGCGTCAGCGCGGCCCGCACCTGCTTGCGCAGCGGCAGGTCGTAGTCTGATGGCTTCAGCTGGGGAGGGAGGTTGATGTCAGCCGTGTCTGTGGGAGAGGGCTCGTTCTCTGGCTCCTGCCGGTTCGTCGTTCTGGGCAGCGCAGGCCGCTGCGCCGGGTGAGGGGAGGCGGTGACGCTTGTGATCACAGTAGGAACGACCTCTCTGGGAAGTGCGATGATGGTCTGCCGCGCCTCTGGTGTGCGCGGCTGCGACCCTGTTGTGGCCAGCGGTGCGAACTCTACGCGCGCCGGTCTGAACGGTGCTGAAACCGGCGTGAACCGGTCGTGAAATCAGCGCCGACGGCAGCGTGCTCCGGCTCACGGCTGTTTCACGGTGGCTTCAGGTCTTTATGAGGCAGGGTGATCATGATGCGGGTGTGAGCTTTGGGTTCGGCCCAGACGAATGGGCCTGGAGCCACGAGACCAGGCGGGTCTGCGCCCGCCATCGCAGAAGACGCACCGCGTCTGCAGGAGGTGTTCAAGATGGAGAACCATCAAGCCAGGAAGAACAAGATCGACGCAAGCATCAGCGCCGTGGGACCGTCGGGGTACGACGGTTTTGGGCTGGTCGGACCCGGGAATGCGGAGGCGCATCTGCGCCAGCTGGAGCGGCTGTTCGTAGGCATCTGATAGCGCGCGATCTCGCGCCGACGGAGGGAGCGTGCTCGACGCCGAGCACGCTCTTTTTTTGCGTGATGACGGGTCGAGCGGAAGATGTCTGATCGGCATCGTTATTTTTCAGTTATTTTTTCATTCGTGCTTGTAGAGTGCGCCCAAGAGGTTTGAGCGACGCAGAACATCGGAAGGAATTCTGAGGGTATGCTTGCGTCACTTGTGAACAGAGCTGCGTGCTCCGCGCCCCCCGCGCCGCGCGCGCGCGAGGCGGAACCAAACGTGGGCGCTGATGTGCCCGACTATACCGGGCCCAAGGATGGGCTGTCGCACCCGCGGCACACCTGGTTGATGCGCCCCCTGAACAGGGCAGTCATCGCGGGGCGCTTCCGTCTCGTCGTCGAGGGGCGTGAGAACCTCCCGACGAGCGGTCCGAACGTGTACTGCCCGACCCACCCCAGCATGTTCGATCCGCCGCTCGTCCCCGCGGCGGTGAACACGAAGGACATGCGGTTCATGGCCAACAAGTTCGTGTTCGACGGCCTTCGTGGGCGTCTCATGACCTGGGGTGGCGCCTTTCCCGTCGATCGCGAGAAACCGAGCCTGCTGACCTGTCGTCACAGCCTCGAGGTGCTGCGTCAGGGGGCCGACCTCTGCGTGTTCCCGGAAGGCTCGCTGCCGGATGAGCACAAGGAAGGGCGCATCGGCGCCATCAAGAAGGGGCCCGCGGCCTTCGCGCTTCGATCAGGCGTGGCGTCCATCGTGCCCCTCGCCATCCACTATCGTCCAGACAATCTTCCCCGATATGGGGAGAAGTCGGTCGGGGCCCTCGCCGCAGCTGCGGTCACCGCCGCCGGCCTGACGGCGGCTGTGGTGGGTGGTCCGACCGTGCAGGCCGTGGCCAGCGCGGTGACCACGGCGATGACGAGTGCGTTCGTTGCGGGCCGCGTGGCGCACCGAGCGACGTCAGAGCCCGAGTGGAACAACCGTCGCCACGCTGTTCACGGCACGGGCGTGGGCAAGTCGCGACGTGGCTCACGTGAAGATCGCCCCGCCCATCGCCCTCGATCCCTATCGAGACCACACCTCCGACGTCGGGGCGGGCAAGGGCGCCCGCCGCAAGGAAGCGGTTCGTTCGCTCACCGTTGCGCTGCACCGCGCGATGGGGCAGGCCAAGTCGGAGCTGACCGGCGTCGCCTACGACGACCAGGCCGAGAAGTTCCGCGGTACCATCGTCGAATCGCTGCGCCCGCCCACGTCGTCGACCTGACCCGCGATCTTCCGCATCACCTGGCCATGTGTTCCTCATTCAAGAGATCAATGAAAGAAGGGGTTCCATCATGCAGACCATCATTCCCACCACTGTCGGACGCACCTCTCTCTCGCGCACGTCGCCGCTGACGTCAGCCGAGCAGCCATCGGTTGCCACAGCCCCTCCCACCGACATCTACGCGGCCGATCAAGATCCCACGCAGGACGGTCGACCGCTTCCCCCGCCGAATCCCCCGGTCGTTGCGCACAAGCCCACACCTCTTGGTGACAAGGTCGTCTCGGCGGCGTGTGTGGGCGCCGCGGCCTGGACGCTGACCAACATCGGCATGCAGATCGCCGGCCTTCCCGCCGCCAGCGCGGTGCTCGCCGCGGTGGGCACCGCGGCCGTGGCGACAACGACCTGGGCGGCCACTGACGCGGCCAGCGGTGCGTTCCACTTCCTCGTCGACAACTACGGCGGACCCGATACCCCCGTGGTGGGGACGATGGTGCGCGAGTTCCAGGAGCACCACGTACATCCGTGGGACCTGGAAGAGGTGTCGGTCTGGAGCAACTGCGCGCACCATCGTCCCCACCACGGGGGTATCGGGTCCGCCGTAGTTGTCGACGAGGAAGTGGAACGCACCGCTGG
>RGZZ01000173.1 GCA_010028905.1 Pseudomonadota bacterium
CTGTCCCCCACGGTGTCGTGGTGGACACGCATCGCGCGCCCCCGTTCGTGCAGCTTCGCGTCACTGTCCCCCACGGCCTCGTGGTGGACCTGGGCGTGTCCCCCACCTGCGTGTCGGGTGTGCCACGAGACTCGCAGGCTCTTGCCGCCCGTGGCGCCTACCCTGCAGTGACCTCGAGCCTGAGCCAACGAGTGTCGTCTGCACCCGTCAATGACCTCCCACGCTGACGGCGAGCGAAAAATCTGCTATAACGTAGCAATCATCAGCCCTCCGGAGGCCCGGGATGAAGATCCTGCTCATGAATCCGCCGCGCGTGAATGCGGTGTGGTGCGGCGTGCCCGACATCTTCAACGGACCCGACCAGCATCTGTTCCCCCCTCTGGGGGCCATGTATCTCTCGTCGTACCTGAAGGCGAAGACCGATCATGAGGTCAAGCTCATGGATCCGAACGCGTTCGATGTGTCCGACGCCGCCATCGAGCGTGAGGTGCGTGACTTCGGCCCAGACGTGGTGGGCATCACCACGCTGACCCACAACATCGTCGACGTGCATCGCATGGCGAAGCTGGCCCACTCCGTGAATCCGGACGTGCACGTCACCCTCGGCGGTCCCCACATCGTCGAGTTCCCGGATCAGGCCATCCAGATGAGCCACGTCGAGAGCGTGGTGACCGCCATGGATCCCGAGCCCACGCTCCACGCCATGCTCGACGCCCTCCAAGCGGGCAAGTCCCTCGAGACGGTGCCGGGACTGAAGTACAAGGATCGTGACGGTTTCGTTCGAGACACCGCCAAAGGCGGCTTCAACAAGAACATCGACGAGCTCCCCTTCCCCGACCGTCAGGCGCTTGACCTCTCGAAGTTCTACACCCCCGGAATGTCCGCAGGTCTCGCCACCACGGCCGTCACCAGTCGTGGATGCCCGCAGCCCTGCCACTTCTGCATGGCCAGTCGCTCGTTCCGCCTGCGCTCGCCAGCGAACATCGTCGACGAGATGGAGGAGTGCAAGCGTCTTGGCATCTCCGAGATCCACTACATCGACGACATCTTCAACGCCCCAGCCAAGCGGGTCATTGCCATTGCCGAAGAGATCATCCGCCGCAAGGTGAAGATGGCATGGGGCTTCAAGGCCATCGTGAATGCCACCACCCGCGAGATGCTCGAGAAGGCGAAGGAAGCAGGGTGCGTCAAGGCTCACTTCGGCGTTGAGACCGGCACGGAAGAGGGGCTGGCAAGCCTGGGCAAGACCTTCATCAAGCTCGAGGACAGCCGCAAGGTCTTCAAGTGGTGCAAGGAGCTCGGCCTCAAGTCGTGCGCCTACATCATGATCGGCATCCCGTGGGAGAAGACCCGCGACGACATTCAGCGCACTGTCGACTTCATCCACGAGATCGACCCCACGTTCGTGGTGTACGCGCTCATGAGCCCCTACCCCGGCACGCCGCTGTGGAAGAAGGGTTCGGAGCTCGGGCTGTGGCAGGCAGATGCCTGGGACCGTTTCATGATCAACCCCACGGCGGAGGGTCGGGACCTTCCCACCGTCTGGACCGAGCACTTCACCAAGGAGCAGCTCTTCGACGTCTTCAAGGATCTCAACCGCGAGTTCTACTTCAATCCCAGCAAGATCTTGAAGACGCTGCTCGACATCCAGTCGATGGCCGAGCTGAAGCGCATCTTCTTCGGCGGACTCGGCATTCTGCGGCTGCAGTTCCTCAAGGCCCAGGGCAGCATCTGATCTGCCCCACGGCGAACAGAGGGGCGCTCAGTCGAGCAGAATGGCGCGCGCCCGCTCGACTGCCAGAACCTCTTCTGCTGCCCAGACAGGGTCGTCGTCGATGCGTCTCGCGGGGCGCCGCTCGATCTCTTCGATGAACGCGGTGAGGGCTTCTCTGGTGAACATGCCTCGCACCGCCGCAGCGAATGCCGGGAGCTCATCAGCGAACTCGGCGTGACGTCGCGCTTCTCGAATGAACTGGAGAAGCTTCTCGCCCACCAGGTAGTCGAGGGCCTGGCGCTGACCGAAGTTGCGCTCGATGGTTCGGGCCGCCGCGCACTGCTCGGGCCAGAGCCGATTCAGCTCGTTCATGAGCGTGTGCTCATCCTCCGATGCACGACATGGTGCGCTCTGGCTGCTCGAAATCGCTCTCGTTGATCCGGTGGCCGGCCTCCTTGCGGAGCACGATGGAGAGCAGGCGCTGGCGCAGTGCGTCGTCGGATGCGCCGCCGCGCATGAAGGCCTTGAGGTCGTGCTCGGCCGTGGAGAAGAGGCACGTGCGCACCTGACCGTCGGCGGTGATGCGAATGCGGTTGCAGCGACCGCAGAAGGCTTGAGTGACAGGGGCGATGACGCCGATCTCAACCTCGGGTCGCTCGGCGAAGCGGTAGCGCAACGCGGTCTCAGACGGGGTGCGGCGTTCGACGGGAACAAGTCGGTGGCGCGCTGAGATGCGTTCCACGATCTCGCGCCCGCTCACCATCTTCGAGCGGTCCCAGGCGCGCCCGCTGTCGAGGGGCATGAACTCGATGAAGCGCATGGTGTGCCCCGTGGTCAGGGCGAAGTCGGCGAAGTCAGTCACCTCATCGTCGTTCTCTCCGCGGATGACCACGCTGTTGATCTTCAGCGGTGCAAAGCCGGCACGCACGGCGACTTCGAGGGATTCGAGAACGCGGCTCAGCGCGTCGACCCCGGTCATGCGGCGGAAGCGGTCGGGGCGAAGCGAATCGAGGGAGATGTTCAGGCGGTGGATGCCCGCGGCCTTGAGCGCGTCGATGTGACGGGCGAGGAACCAGCCGTTGGTCGTGAGGGCGAGGTCGCGCACACCGGGCACCGCGGAGATCATGCCCAGCAGCTGGGGCGCGTCACGCCGCAGCAGCGGTTCCCCGCCGGTCACACGTACCTTCTCGACCCCCAGCGAGGTCAGCACCGTCACCAGGCGCGTGATCTCCTCAAAGGAGAGGATCTCGTCGTGGGGGCGAGGGGTGACGCCTTCGGGGAGACAGTAGGTGCAACGGAAGTTGCATCGGTCGGTGATGGAGATGCGCAGATCGCGGATCACGCGACCGAACTTGTCAACCAGGCTGCTCAACCGGAACCCTCCTCGGAACGCGCCGCTCAGTCGGGCAGGCGCTGTGTCTCACGCGCCGCATGCATCGACGGCGGTGGAGCGCCGGTGGTTCGTGACACCATGACTTCGCAGGTTGCCCGTCGCAGAAGGGTATCTGCCACGTCTATGGGCGCGCCGCTCCCCTCGCCTCCTGGCAGTCCCAGCACAATGATGTCGGCTTTCAGGCTCGAGGCCGCGTCGAGGAGCGTCTGGGAGTACTCACGGCCTCGTTGGATGTAGGGCTTGGCCGTGAGCCCTTCCTTGCGCACGAGCTCCTCGGCTCGGTCGATGAGTGTCTGGGCCTGCAGCTCGCGATCGCCCTGGGGGGCGTTCAGCGCCAGGCTGCGGGGAACCTCGAGGACGCACACCAGGTAGATGACGGCCTGCCTCTCACGTGCGACGACGCACGCCTGATGGATGCACGACACGCAGTCCTGCCCCTCCAGCAGCGGTACCATGACCACGGGGGCCTGCTTGTCGTCGGGACCTTTCGAGAGCAACCCCAGCTTGAGCGAGGCGCGCGCCTCGTCCATGGACTTGGCCACGGCAAGCGACGAGCGAACCCCTGGGGCTTGACGCACCATCTCCCAGACGTTGGGGGGGATGTGGACCAGGATGATGCGTGCTTTCACCCGCTCGATGTCATCGACGGCCACCTTGAAGGTCTTCACCCCTTCGAGCGTGCACTGGGTGATGCCGCTGCAGTCGATGATGATGCCCTCGGGGTGCTCTTTCAGCAGCAGGTTGCTTGCGGCCTTGATGGTGAGCCAGTGGTTCTGCATCAGCGAGCCGGACAGGGAGATGACGTCTCCCTTCGCTTCGACGATCATGATTGGCCGTTCTCTTTCGTTCGAAAGCCCTTTCCGATAAGGGCGCGCGTGGGTTGCTCTTCCCGTCTGCCAGGGCAATTCCTCTTTCTCGCTTGACAGCAGGGTCTGCGGCTGCGACAGCGCATCTCGCCCTGATTTCCGGAAAAAAGGATGCGTGCCGGGAACTTCTCGAAGGCTTTCGAGTGTCATGCTTGTGGAACCGTCGTACGGGCATAAGGTCTTTGTCACGCCTGCGCGTTGCAAAGCCCGTCCCCCGTGCGCCCGTGCAGAGATACCGGAAGGCACCTCTCCGATGCGTCCGCCGGTCATATGGGTTCGAGCGGCTCTCCGCCTTGTCGGGTGGTCAGCGGCGCCGTGTCGAGCATACCCCGAAGGAGCTGAGGCAGTACGATTGCAGTCGTGTCCAGGCTGATGGAGCGAAAGCCCCCCATGACGGCCTTTGCTGAGGGCGAGGTAGAGTCCGGTCTCGAATTCGAGACCGTCTACCGCGACCATGCCGATTACGTGTACAACCTTGCGTTTCGGCTGAGTGGCGCGCCTGGCGATGCCGATGACCTTCTGCAGGAGACCTTCATCCGCGTTTATCGCTACCTGACCGGGTATGCGGGAGGGTCGGTGCGGGGCTGGCTGCGCCGTATCGTGGTGAACCTCTTTCTCACGAACTGCAAGATCCGCAGCCGTCAGCTGCACGTGTCTCTCGATCAGACCGAAGACGAAGGGCGCATGCGCCGCGTCGATGAGGCGCTGCTCGATCACAGCGGCGACCCGGGCTGGCGCGTGGAGCAGGTCTCGCTCGATGATCGTGTGCAGGCCTCTCTCGACGCGCTGCCGGGAGAGTATCGGGCGGCGCTCGTCCTGCGGGAGCTTGAAGATCTCCGCTACGACGAGATTGCGGCCATGCTCGGGGTTCCCATCGGAACGGTGCGCTCGCGAATCGCGCGAGCGCGTGCCGCGCTGCGCGAGCAGCTGGGAGAATGCACATGAGATCCATCGCGGGTCGATGGAAAGGAAGTCTACGAACATGACCTGTGCAGATTACAGGCAGTGGCTGTCGATTGATATGGACGGCGAGCTGGGCCCCCGTGACGGCCTGTTGCTGGCCGAGCATCTGGAGGCATGCGCATCGTGCCGTCAGGTGCGGGAAGACTATCAGGTGAATCGTCTGCTGATGCGCACGGTGGAGCCCAAGAAGGCACCCGCAGACGCATTCGCGCGAATCCAGGCACGTCTTGCGACAGGTCCGGCCCGGGTCGCGTCGACCCCGGCACCGGTGCGGCAGGGGTCGTCTCGAACCACGTGGGGTCGCGCAGCGGCGGTACGAACGCTTCGTCTTGCGGCCTCGTTGGCCGTCGTGTGCGTGGGGGCGCTGGCGTGGCTCGGTGCGACCGACCCGGATGTGCCCGCCCCGGTCCAGGTTCCTCGTCAGGTCTCTGTGCAGCCTCGCACGCTCATGCGCGGGCACGCCCATCTGCAGGCGGTGAACCCCATGGCTGACCGTGCCGCGTGGCGCTATCTGGCCCTCGAAGACGAGGGGCTCTCGCCGGTGGCTGACGAAGAGGAGGACGGCGCCAGCCCGTTCGACTCCATTCGAGGCATGTAGGCCGTGGATTCCCGCCGGCTCGCTCGCGTGAGGCGCCGCGCGGGAATCGTCGTTCTCATCGCGGGACTGCTCGCGGCTGCGCTCGCGTTTCCAGGCCAGGTCTGCGCGGGAGAGGGCTCGCCGTTGGCGGGAGAGCTCTTCGCTCGCGCCCTGGGCAACGACGATGTGTCGTACACAGCGACACGCACGTCGCTCTTCTGGTCTGACAACGGCCAGACCCGAGCCCTCGTGGCCTATGTCTCGAAAGACGGTGGTCGCACGCGATACGAGTACCCCGCGCGCGGCAACCGCCCTGCCACTGTGGTCATCGAGACTCCGGAGGCCGTGTGCTTCGTCGTATCCGATGGAGGGCGGACGCGCGTCACCACCGCGCATCGCCAGAACGACAACGAGCTCGACGCGGCGCGCGTGAAGCTGGCTCTGTCAAACTATCAGTGGCGGTTCGAGCCATCGCCCAATCCCCGTCGCCGCATCATCTCAGCCTGGCGGTCAGGGGCCGCGCACGCGTCGCAGCGATTCTGGATACAGAGCGACGCCATGATCATCGTGCGCTCTGAGCGATACGGTCCGAAGGGGGAGCTGCGGGCATCCTGGTCGCTCGACACCCTCCACACCGTCGCCGATCTCCCCGACAAGCTCTTCACGGCGCCTCATGGGCCTGATCTCGAGGTGCGCGAAGCGTCGCTTCCCGAGATCGTGCACCTCGAAGAGGTTCAGTCGAAGGTAGGCTTCGAGCCCGTTCGACTGCCAGATGAGAAGCTTCCCGAAGGCTACCGCCTCGTGAACATCGCCATTGAGCAGACCGCGGGCAAGGCGCCGCGCAAAGCGGTTCGGTTCGTGTACTCTGACGGGCTCGACTCGTTCTCCCTGCTCGAGACGCCGCGCCTCTCCAGCGCCACGGAGAAGCTCAAGGGAGAGAACGCGCGCGATGTGAGCATTCTCGATACCGACGCGCAGCTGTTCACGTCTGCCGAGGCAAACCTCGTGCACTGGCAGGATCGCAAGCGCCGCTACACCCTCATGGGGTCGCTTCCGCCGAACGTTCTGATGGCGCTCTCGCGCACCGTCATGGCTTCGGGCAGCGAGCAGCGCCTGCGTCCCATCGTCTCGACGCCTGTATCGGGGATCGCGCCCCCACGAAGACGTGGGCTCGGAGAGCTGGTGGCTCGCGGCTGGAGCCGGCTCATGCGCATCTTCGGGCACTGAGGGCCTGGTGAGGCTGTCAGCGAATCTGCGCTGTCAGCTCCAGGGAGCGCCACAGGTACCACATGGCCACGGTTCGCCAGGGTCGCCACCGTTGCGCCACCGCCGCCATGCGTGCGGGTGAAGGGAGCGCGTCGTCTCCGGTCAGCCGTTGCACGGCTTTGCGGATTCCCAGGTCTCCCGGGGGCAGCACGTCGGTGCGGCCGAGATGGAAGATGAGCAGCATCTGAACGGTCCACGGCCCGATGCCTCGCACTCGCGTGAGGTGCGCGGTGATCTCGTCGTCGGGGAGATGCCTGACGCGGTGAAGGGCGACCTCTCCGCGCTCGGCGGCTTCAGCCAGGGCGCGCAGCCCGCCGATCTTTCCGCTGGAGAGCCCCACGGCCCTCAGATCGGCCTCGCGGGCTTCGAGCACGCTGCGCGGCCGCGGATGGGGCGCCAGGAGCGCCATGAACCGACGGGTGATGGCCGCGGCCGCGCTGCCGGCCAGCTGCTGATGGATGATGGACACGCACAGTGCCTCGAACACGTCGTGCCACTGGCGCTCCAGACGGCAGGGGCCCACAGCGTCGATGATGCGACGGAGGTCGTCGTCGACCTCGCGCAGATGCCGCACGGCTTCATCGATGGCGCCCCGATCCCAGAGCGTGACCATCTCGAGGGTGACCCCTTCGAGTGCAAGCAGCCGTCGTTTCGTCTCGAGGCCGCCGGGGGCGGAGAACCCACCTGGGCGTCCGTGTGCGGCCACGATTCGGTGACACGGGACGATCACGGGAATGGGGTTGCGACCCAACGCCTGCCCCACGGCCCGAGCGCTCCCCGGCCGACCGACACGTGCTGCCAGCTCTCCATAGGTCACGATCTCGCCGCTGCGGATGTGCCGCGCCTCGAGGCAGACCGCTCGGGTGAACGGCGGCAGGTGGTCGAGGTCGAGCGTGAGGTCGTCGAACTGCTGCGCGTGGCCTTCGAGGTGGCGGCGCACCTGCTCGACGGCGCGCGCAACCTGCGCGGGGGCCTTTGTCTCGAGCCCTGCGGAAGACCCGAGGTCGGGGATGCCGTCTGGCAGGTGAAGGGCGGAGATTCCACGAGGCGACCAGCAGATGGCGCACTCGCCGATGGCGGTGCTGAAGCGGTGGCTCCCGCTGCTCCGGAAGCGTGCGCTCACGCCGGATCGGGCGCGGACGAGGCGGCACTGTCGCGCCGGGGTCCCACGGCGGAGGAGATTGCCAGGCGTATGTTGCGCAGCAGATCTGCCGGATCGCCGTCTGAGCGGAAGGTCGCGGGAACGTGGCGGTCGAGCGCTTTGCCCGCCTGGAGATCGACGGGCAGCATCATCAGTGCGCGAAGGCCCTCGTCACTGGCGGCGTGAGCCGCGGCCTGAACCGCCTCCGGGCTGACGACCCGGTCTCCCGCCACGATGCAGAACGAGACCGACGCGAGCAATCCGGCGCGAGCGGTGACGAGGGCGCGGGCAGCCTCCGCCGCGGCGCTCACGGCTACGTCGTCAACCACGTCACAGATCCAGCAGAGCCCGTGGAACACCCGCAGGTCGAAGCGGCGCAACGTGAACAGGGCGAACGGCTTGATCTCGCGTCGCTCGAAGTGCCACTCGTGATCGCTGAGGCGACCTTGCAGGGCGTCGAGGAACCGCGCTGGATGGTCGACGGGCGTGGGTCGGGGCGCATTGTCGCGGGCGGCTTCGAGCAGCACGTTGCGCATGGCTTCCGCCGACGCGTGGCGGTCCGCGGGGTCGAGTGCAAGTCCTCGACGCACCCACGCAGACAGCGCGGGTCGGGCGTGGCCGTCGAGGGCCGCGTGACCGTCATCGCCTTCGACGAGGCGTCGGGTGGCGTCGAGAGGAGGCTCTCCGCACAGCAGCCAGTGTGCGAGGGCGGCCACGCCGTACAGATCGGCCGCGGCTCCCGCACCCTGGCCGGCATAGTGCTCTGGCGCGGCGAACCCCGGCGACCCCCAGCCGTCGAGTGATGGTCTCGAAGGTGCGTCGGGGGTGAGCCGTCTCGCCAGTCCGAAGTCGACCAGCTTGAGCGAGTCGTCTGACACCATCACGTTGTCCGGCGTGAGGTCGCGGAACACCACAGGAGGCTTCTGGCCATGCAGGAAGCCGAGCACGTCGAGCAACCGCTCGAGCCACTGCACCGACTGGCGGGTGGCGGGGCGGCCGTTCTGCTCGACCCAGCTGCGCAGGGTCTTGCCTGGGATGCGTTCCATCACCAGGTAGTGCCTGCCCCCGTCTTCGAACACGCCATGGGCGCGGGGGATTGCGGGGTGGCTGAGGGTTGACAGCAGCGCCGCTTCCTCGCGGAACTGGCCGATGCGCTCGGTGCGGGCTCGTCCACTGGGAGGGATGAGCTCCTTCACAGCCACGCGAATGTCATTGCGCTCGTCGTGGCAGTGCAGCACCGTGCCCATGCCGCCGTGTCCGAGCACGCCGAGAACCGTGTATCGCCCTCCGCGCAGAGAAGATGGAGTCATCAGCTGCTCGATTTCAATGGCTGCTCGCGCAACGCCTTCCAGGGGTAGCCCTTGCGGAGGAGCATCCCTCTGGACGCGCCGGCCAGGTTCGCCGAGGAAGCCATGGCGGAGAGGGGAGTCCTCAGCTCAGGGATCGCAGTTGGACTGGCACCAACAACACAGCTTGGTGGTGGTCAGCTGTAGAGGCGCAGGTGGCAAGGGGACCTCGGTATCCTTGGGCGTGCTGTTTCTGCAGCGCTGGTGCTCAGCT
>RGZZ01000174.1 GCA_010028905.1 Pseudomonadota bacterium
CCTCCACCGTCAGCGTACATCGATGTCACAACGCAGGTGAAGCGAGCGGGCGTCGAGCGCTTTGGCATCAACCTGGCGCAGAACAACTACTACGATTCACACCAGCTCACCAAAGAGCTGCTGCATCGCAATCCCGGCTTCGAGGGGCTGCTCTATCAGTCGGTGGTTCGGCTCGGACCCGGTGCCACGGCCACCAGCGCCATAGAAGACGCCCCATACACCCAGTGGCCCAGCGGTTTCTGGAATGGCGCCACCTACGAGATCATCTGGTCGTCGGGCAGCGCCAAGGGCCGCACCGGAACAGTCACGGCGTCGCTCGCCCCGCTTCGGCAGTCGGCCCCGAACGATCCGAACGGCAGCGCGCAGGGCACCACCTACGTCTTCTCCGACAACGACGCGGCGCACACTGCGTCTGACGGCGACTACATGGTGCTGCGCAAGAGCATCACGGGCGACTCGGGCGGAGGCGCGGCTTTCACGAGCTGGAGCGTGACCGCCTCTGGGGGCGGCACCGTCACCACCGAGTCCGCCGACCTGCCGCCCTCCACAGTGGGGCTGCAGTGCGCCCGCCTCACCGCCGACACCGTGGGACAGCAGGCTGGCGTCACCGGTCAGTTCGATACCACCACGGGCTTCATGCGCCTCAACGGTCAGTTTCGCGTGGCCTTCAGAGCGAAGGGCGTGGGCGGCAACAACCGTGTCATGGTGACGGTGCGCAGAGGCTCGGCGACCCCCTACCTCAGCCAGACCGTGCAGCTCACCACCAGCTGGGCCGACTACACACTGCCCTTCTCGGCGGCGGAAAGCACAACTGTGAGCGGTGCGGTGAGTGTGGCTTTCTCTCCCGTCAGTCAGAGCGCGGTGCTGCTCGATGACGTGAGCGTGCGACAGACCGATGGCAGCGTGACCAACCCGACCGAGTTCCGCGACGATGTGGTCGACGCCATCAAAGGACTCAACCCGCGCTTGCTGCGGTGGTTCACGTTCCAAGACCTGGGTGACTCGCTCGACAATGTTCTGGCCCCGCTCTTCGCGCGCAGGCGAAGCGGCTACAGCGTCTACAGCACGAACGAGAACAACCTCATCCCGGGACTGCACGAATACCTCGTCTTGTGCGAGCACGTCGGAGCCGACCCGTGGTACATGATGCCACCGTCGTTCTCCCCGCAAGAAGCCGCCAACCTCATGGAGTATCTGGGCGGAGATTCGCAGACCACCACCTACGGATCGCTTCGCGCGCAGCGTGGGCACGCAACGCCGTGGACCAGCGTCTTCAACCGCATCTACCTCGAGTTCAGCAACGAGAACTGGAACAACACCGCCTATCGCGGAGGCGCCATCTCCATCGCCACGCCGTGCGGCGTGCGAGCCGACGAGCTCTTTGCGCAGGTGAAAGCCTCCCCGGTCTACTCCTCGCAGAAGTTCCGATGCGTGCTCGGCGGCCAGGCTGCCAACCCGAACCTCGATCTCAACTTGCACAACGCCTCGTCACAGCACGACATCTTCACGCTCGCTCCCTACATCGCATCGCGCATCGACGACTTCGAAACGGGGGGGCAGCTCGACATCGAGAAGCTGTTCGGACCGCTCTTCGCCGAGCCGGAGTGGTGGTCGCTCAACCCATCGCCCACCTCGGCACCGATGGCCCAGGTGTACACCTCGTTCCAGAGCTCTTCGAGGCCCGTACCCCTGTCGGTCTACGAGGTGAGCATGCACACCAACAGCGGCGCCATCACGCAAGTGGGCGTTGACGCCTTCGTCCCGTCGGTGGGCGGTGCCATCGCCGTGGCCGGTCACATGCTCAAGATGCTCGAGGAGCTCGACTGCCGCGATCAGAACTTCTTCTCGCTGGCGGGCGCCTCGTACTCGTGGACAGCCTCCGACAACACCGCGCGCACGTCTCCGATGTGGGGCGCCACCATCGACATGGGCCGCACCAACCGCAAGCGTCCGCACTACTACGCCCAGCGCCTGCTCAACGACGCGCTGTCGGGCGATCTGATGGTCACGACGCAATCCGGTGACAATCCCACCTGGAGCATCAACAACCAGAACCGAATCACGTTCAGCAACGCGCACTACATCCAGAGCTATGCCTTCATCAACGGCACCCAGCACTCGCTCGTGGTCTTCAACTACCACCGAACGAGCGCGCTCGACGTGCGCTTCACCGGAACGAACGCACCCACCGGCACCGTCACCATGCAGCGCCTCACCTCGACGAACATCACCGACAACAACGAGACGTCCGCCGTTGTCGCGCCAACCACCGAGACACTCAACGCGTTTGACGCCTCGCAGAACCTCTCTCTGCCGCCCTTCTCCATGACCCTGCTGCAATGGACGCAGTGAGACGCCTCGTGCCGCAGGGTGAGACTGTATCACTCTCGCGATGGGGCACGAACAGGTGACGCCAGACACAAGACCTGCAGATGATGCTGCAGGCGGTCAGGACGTGACGTCGTGCAGGCGCTCGGCAGGACCGCCCAGGGCATCCCTGAACACTCAACCGACCGGGTCGCCCTGGCGGTCGGGCGCATCACAGCCCGCGCAGGAACGAGAGGAACCCCGTGAGCCGCCCGCTCCCTGGTCCGCGCACGACCTCCAGCAGCCACCGCACCACGAGGTCCCACGATGCACATCCTGCCTGCCTTCCACCTTGCTCCACCGCAGTCCGCTACCCTGCCGCGGCCGCCGGCAGACGCAATCGCAGCGGAACCGCCTCTCGCCGCCGCCCGCTGCTCTCCCTTACCCTGCTCCTCGTGGCAGGTGTCCTGCTCCTCGGGGGAAAGCCGGTCCTGGCCAACGAGGACGACGCGATCGCCGAGGCCTGGCGATCGTGAAGAAGCAGGATGGACGCTGGAAGGTCGCCCTCGAAGGAACCATGTTCGAGGACGACGATCTGCGTGCGATCGGGGTCGACAAGGCGACCTGGAAGCGTCTCAACAGCTTCGGCCACTGAACCTGCTCACCCCGTCAGGCATCGTCTCTGATAGGAACCGCGTGGTGGCCGCGCGAACCCACCGGCCTTCCGGGGCACGGCGGCGCAGACGCGTCGCGACGAGGCCCCGTCATCGAGAAGGGAGCGCTCGACACGCGCCATGAGCACAGCGAACACATCTCCACTTCGCGTCATCGTCACGGGCGGCACCGCGGGCATCGGACTGGGCATCGCCAGAGCCTTCGCAGCCGAAGGCGCCCGCGTCACCCTGGTCGGTCGCGACGCAACGCGCGCCCGCGAGGCCGCGGCGCAGTGGTTCGACCCGGACGCCGTGCGCGTGGTGATCGGCGATGTGGCCGACCCGGCGGTGCGCCGCGAAGCGGTCGACCTCACCGTCGCGGCGTTCGGCGGTCTCGACGTGCTCGTGAACAACGCCGGAACGACCGTGCGCGGCCGCCCGGAAGACTACGCGCTCGATGACTACGCGCACGTGCTCGACGTGAACCTCACCGCGGCCTTCGCCATGAGCCAGCTCGCCTATCCCCATCTGAAGGCGTCGACGCACGGACGCATCATCAACATCGCCTCGCTCACCAGCTTCTTCGGCAGCCCCTTCTCGCTGCCGTACGCGGTGAGCAAAGGCGGCATCGTCTTGTTGACCAAGAGCCTCGCCGTGGCCTGGGGCGCCGATGGCATCACCGTGAACGCCATCGCCCCCGGCTGGATCGACACCGATCTGACCGTGGGAACGCGCGCGCTCCTCCCTGACCTCGAGGCGTCTGTGGTGAAGCGCACGCCGCTGCACCGCTGGGGAACTCCCGGCGACGTCGGCCCCGTCGCGGTCTTCCTTGCCAGCCCAGGCGCAGCCTTTGTCAACGGCACCGTCATCCCGGTTGATGGCGGCTACTCGGCCACCCTTTAGGAGCAGCTCGATGATCCGTCAGCGTCCCCTCACCGCAACCTCCGACCTCCAGACCTTCGCCGCCGCCTACGAGGCCAACGGTGGTCACCCCGTGTCGCTCGAGTACCTGCAAGCCAGCCTGGTCTACGGCTGCTTCGACGGCGACCAGATGGTCGGGGGCTATGTCGTCAACGAATCCGACGATCTGCGCGCGCTGCACGACATGCCGGAGGCCGATGTCCAGCGCATCCGAGAGCGGTTCGAGGGGCAGCACCCCTACGAGGTCATGTGTCTGTGGGTCATTCCTCAGCTGCGCCGTCAGCCGAAGGGAACGGTCGTCTGGCTGATGGGCATCTTCCAGTACGCGCGCCGGATCCGGCGGCCGCTGCTGATCAGCACCGTGCACGAGCAGCTCCTGCACCTGTACGAGGTGGCGCATCCGACCATTCTCTATCGCGGAGAGATCGCCATGCCGGACGGCACAACGCTTCCCAAGTACGTGCTCACGTTCGAGCACTGGTGGCAGGTTGTTGAGGGGGTCGCCGAAGAGGTCGTCCGACGCACCACCCGCACCCTGCGCAACGCCTTCGAGCACGGCGGCTCGAGCAGCCATGCGAACGAAGGCGCGACGGCGCACGCAGCCGAGGGGGGCGCACCGTCGCCGCGCGCTCGAGAGCGTCTCGCGCTCTACGGCGGTCAACCGATTCGCACGAAGCCCTGGCCGACCTACGACAAGGGGTTCGTGATGGTCGACGACGACGACGTGCGCGCCGCCGAGGAAGTTGTGCGCAGCCGTCGGCTCTTCCGCTACGACACCCGCCCGTTCGAGGAGTCGCAGGCCGGGCAGCTCGAGCTCGAGATGGCGAAGTACCTGGGAGCCCGCTTCGCGGTGGCCACCACCAGCGGAACCACTGCCCTGTCTCTGGCCCTTCTCGGCCACGGCATCGGTCGCGAAGATACGGTCGCCGTACCCGCCTTCACGTTTCCCGGCGCGGCGAGTGCGGTCTATCTGTCGGGGGCGCGGCTGCGACTGATCGAGGTCGACGAGAACCTCAACATGGACGTATCCGATCTCGCCACGAAGCTCGATGGCCTCTCGGCCGTCATCGTCTGCCACATGCGGGGCGTCGCGAGCAGCATCGAGGAGATCCGTCGCATCACGGCAGCGCGGGGCATATTGCTGGTGGAGGACGCCGTCCCCGTGTTCGGCACCACCTACAACGGCCGCATGCTCGGCACGTTCGGCGACGCCGGCTGCTTCTCGTTTCAGTCTGACAAGGCCATCTGCTGTGGCGAAGGAGGCCTGGTGGTGACACCCGACCAGACCGCCTTCGAGCGCATGGCTCGCATGGCGGGAACCTTCGAAGGGCGCTTGCGCCGCCATACCGATGGCTTTGGCGTCGAGAAGATCACCGACGGGCGCGAAGCCCCCATTCTCAGCTGGCGTCTCGACGAGATGCGCGCGGCGCTGGCGCGGGTGCAGCTGCGCAGAGCGTCGGCGCGGCATGCGCGCGCGCTCGCGAACTACGCGGCGGTGTCTGCGGCGGTGGACGCGCTGCCCGGCTGGCGCCGCCGCGTCTGTCCCGGAGCACCGGACGGGATTGCGGGTGACTCGCTCATCGTGCGGCCGCCGGATGACATCGACGGACACGTCATCGTCGAGGCGCTGCGCGCCGAGGGCATCGACGCGCGCCTCTTCAACGATCCGCTCGAGAACAACGCGCGCTGCTTCCTGCAGTGGCGCTTCGCTTTTCCTCACCTGAGCGATGACGAGGTGCTCGCCCTGGCGCCCCGCACGGCGGCCCTGCTCTCGCACGCCGTCGACATCCCGCTGTCGCCGCTCATGACCGAAGAAGACCGAAGCGACCTTGTCCGCTCGCTCGAGAAGGTGGCGGGCTGGCTGTGGGCGGCACCCGCCGCCGACTGAGCCGCCGCGCCCATGAGGGACATGCGACCTCGCCTGTAGAAGGCCCCCTGCGCCCCCAACCGCCGCATCACCTCGACGAACACGCGTTCTCGAGCCTGCCGCGATCGGGTTGCGGCGTCCAGCGTTCCAGCCACGGAGGTCTCGCGTCACTTGTCTTCACCCGAATTCGTGCACCTGCACGTGCACACCGAGTACTCGCTGCTCGACGGCTTCTGTCGCATGGGGCCCATGCTCGAGCGCGCCAAGGCCCACGGCGCGCGGGCCATCGCGATGACCGACCACGGCTACATGTACGGCGCGGTCGAGTTCTTCAAGGCCGCCAAGAAGCACGAGCTCAAGCCCATCTTCGGCGTCGAGGCCTATCTCGCGCCAGGGCGGCGCGATCAGAAGACGGGTCGCCTCGACAACGCGTACTACCACGTGCTGCTGCTGGCGAAAGATCTCACGGGGTACCGCAACCTCATGAAGATCTTGAGCATCGCGAGCATCGAGGGCTTCTACTACCGGCCCCGCGCCGACCGCGAGACCCTGGCCAAACATGCCGAGGGCATCATCGCCACCAGCGGCTGCCTGCGCGGCGAGATCCCCTGCGCTCTGTCGAAGGGCGACTGGGACGGGGCTCGTCGCATCGCCGCCGACTATGTCGACATGTACGGGCGCGAGAACTTCTACATCGAGCTCATGGATCACGGCATCCAAGAGCAGACGGGCATGAACACCATGCTCATCAAGCTCGCCCAAGAGCTCGACCTCAAGCTGGTGGCCACCAACGACGTGCACTACCTCGACGCCACTGATGCCGCGCCGCACGACGTGCTGCTGTGCATCCAGATGGGCAAGACCCTCGACGATCCGAACCGCATGAAGTTCGGCTCTGATCAGTTCTACCTCAAGTCGCCCGACGAGATGGACGCGGTGTGGCGCCACTACCCTGAGGCCATGCGCAATACCCTCGAGATCGCCGAGAAGTGCAACGTCGAGCTCGATCTCAAGACCTACCACCTGCCCACGTTTCCCATCGATCAAGACAAGTACCCCGGCATGGACGAGGCGGCCTACCTCGAGAAGCTCTGCTACGACAACCTTCCGCGCTGCTACGGCGAGAACCCGCCGGAGGCCGTTCTCGAGCGCCTCACCTACGAGCTCGGCGTCATCAAGCAGATGGGCTTTCCCGCATACTTCCTCATCGTGTGCGATTTCATCAACTACGCCAAGTCGAACGGCATCCCCGTGGGCCCCGGCCGCGGATCGGCGGCCGGCTCCCTGGTGGCCTACCTCACGGGCATCACAGAGCTCGATCCGTTCCGCCACGGGCTCATCTTCGAGCGCTTCCTCAACCCTTCGCGCAAGGAGATGCCCGACGTCGATACCGACTTCTGCGTTGAGCGGCGCGGTGAGGTCATCGAGTACGTGCGGCGCAAGTACGGCGACGATCGGGTGTGCCAGATCATCACCTTCGGGCGCCTCAAGGCGCGCGCGTCCATCCGCGACGTGGGGCGCGTGCTCGACTTCCCCCTCGGCTTCGTCGACAAGGTGGCCAAGACCGTTCCCGCGGGTCCGAAGGTCACGCTCAAGTCGGCCCTCGACGAGTCGCCTGATTTCTCACGGCTCTACAACGAGAACCCGGACGCGCGCAAGATCATCGACCTGGCGCGGGCGCTCGAGGGGGTTCCCCGAAATGCGTCGATCCACGCGGCGGGCGTCATCATCTCGAAAGAGTCGCTGAGCAACCACGTCCCGCTGCAGAAGATGAACGACAAGGACATCGTGGCGCAGTTCGAGATGGGTCCGGTGGGCGAGATCGGTCTCGTCAAGATGGACTTCCTCGGATTGCGAAACCTGACGGTCATCGAGCACTGCCTCAAGACCATCAAGAAGCGACACGGCATCGACATCGAGATGCGCACCCTGCCCGAAGACGACCCGAAGGTGTTCGAGCTGCTGCAGCAGGCCGACACCACCGGCATCTTCCAGTTCGAGTCGAGCGGCATGCGACGCTACCTCAAGCAGCTCAAGCCCGATCGCTTCGCCGACATCGTGGCCATGGTGGCGCTCTACCGACCAGGACCCATTCAGGGCGGCATGGTCGAGAAGTACATCGACCGCCGCCACGGCCGCGAAGAGGTCGACTACCCGCACCCCACGCTCGAGCCCATCCTGAAAGAGACCTACGGCATCATCCTCTACCAAGAGCAGGTGATGCAGATCGCCAACGTCATGGGCGGCTACAGCATGGCCCTCGCCGACGAGCTGCGCAAGGCCATGGGCAAGAAGAAGGCCGATCTGATGGAGAAGCACCGTCAGATCTTCCGCGACGGCGCGGTCGAGCGCGACATCCCGAAAGATCTCGCCATCTACGTCTTCGACCTCATGGAGACGTTCGCCGGGTACGGCTTCAACAAGAGCCACTCGGCGGCCTACGCCTACGTCACCTATCACACCGCCTGGCTCAAGGGGCACTACCCGTGGGAGTACATGGCGGCCCTCATGACGTCGGTCATGGACAAGATCGACAAGGTGTCGTTCTTCGTCAGCGAGGCGCGCATGAGCGGCATTCCCGTGCTGGGCCCGGACGTGAACTCGTCAGAGGCCGCGTTCAGCGTCACCGACGAGGGCGTGCGCTTCGGCATGGGCGCGGTGCGCAACGTGGGCCTGGGTGCCATCGATGCCATCGTGAAGGCCCGTGTCGAAGGCGGCCCGTTCACGTCGCTCTACGATTTCTGCCGCCGCGTCGACCTCGGACAGGTGAACAAGCGCGTGGTCGAATCGCTCATCAAGGGCGGCGCCTTCGACTGTCTCAATCAGACACGCTCGACGTTGCTGGCCAACCTCGATCCGTGCCTCGACGCGGCGCAGAGAGCCCAGCGTGAGCAGTCGACCGGGCAGATCAGCCTCTTCGATGTGCTCGACGAGACGCCGGAAGACAGCGCCGGCCTCGACCTGTTCGAACAGCCAGAGTTCGAGAAGCCCGTGCTGCTGGCCATGGAGAAGGACATGCTCGGGCTCTACCTCTCCGACACGCCGCTCAGCGGCTATGCCGAGACCACCGAGGCCGGCTCGTTCACCAAGATCCGCCAGTTCGACGAGGCGGGCGCGGGGGTGCGTATTCTCGTGGCCGGAGTCATCACGAGCATGCGCACCATCATCACCAAGACGAAGCAGACCATGGCGTTCATCCAGCTCGAAGACACCACGGGCAGCGTCGAGGTGACGGCGCTGCCGAAGGTCTACGAGGCGTGTCGAGGCGCCATCGTCGATGGGGGCATCGTGGCCGTGAAAGGGCTGCTCGAGGCGCGCCAGGGGGGCGGTCGTGATGACGACGACGAAGGCGATATCCCTTCTGAAGAGCTGAAGGTGCTGGCCGACGAGGTCGTCTTCCTCGATGGGCTCACCGCTGACGCGGCCCATCGCCTGCTCGAGAAGCCGGTCGAGCAGCCGAAGTCGCGCTGGCCGCGTCGTGATCGCCCCCAGGAAGAGCGTCAGCGCTCGACCTACAAGCCGCCGCCCGGCAGCAGCGCCACTGAAGATTGGGCCAGTCGCGCCGATGATCGCCTCGATGGCGAGACCGGTGCGGCGGTGCCGACGTCTTCCGCACCTCCTTCCCGCCCCGCGTCGAAAGACGGCGATGCCCCCCCGTGGGACGAGCCTCCTTCGTCGGGGTACGACGATGGACCGTCGAAC
>RGZZ01000175.1 GCA_010028905.1 Pseudomonadota bacterium
GCACGAAATGCTCGGCAGCCAGTCGGCACAGCGCCTCGTGATTGTCTGAAACCTGCACCCGGAAACGGGTGCCTCTCTCTGCTGGGGCAGCGATGTTCACGCTGACTCCTCCTCCGTAGATTCAAGACCCTCCGAGCGCCCTCTCGCGCCTCGCACCACGCACAAGAGCACATAGCCCGCCGTGCCCGCCACGTAGAGCAGCGCCGACGTACCAGAGAGCACGTCTGGCTCTGGCCGAGCGAGATATCCATAGGCCGCCGAGGCAAGCGCCGGCCCTCCGACGGCGGCAAGCGCCTCTACCTGCCACCGCGTGTCCGGGGAGCGCGCCAGAACCAGGGCGAACATGACGGCCACGGTGGCGATGAGCACGTGGAAAGGCGGCAGCATCGCAAACTTGCCCGCCAATGTGGCGACAAGGGCCATCACCGCGACCAGGAGAAGGCACCCGTTGATCATGGCGCCGCGCGCACCACGCGACCGAGGGGAAGAGAAGATCACATGCATGGGTTGCTGCTCCGGATTCGTCGCCAAAGGCTCACTCCCCTATAGCGACGGGTCCGTCGCTGAGGCGAGGGTTGACGCCGCCTCCTGGAAGGCGGCGCGCAGCGGGGCCGCGTCCTCGACCAGTCCACCGACCTCGCCCGTGCTGCGGAGCGAGGTCAGGGCCTCGACCATGGCCCCGAGGCCGTCGATGAGCCGGCTGTTCGCCCTCGCGTCTGTCACGAACGATGGATCCATGTCTTCGAAGCGCTCGATCTCGGTGGAGAGATAGAGCTCGAGGTCGTCGACCTCCCGACCGAGGGAAGCGCTCCATCCCTGCGCGAGCGCCCGCTCGAGCAGGGCCTGGGCCATGTTCGCCACCTCAGAGGACAAAGCGGCTCAGGTCCTCGTTCTTGACGATGTCCTCGAGGCGTGAGCGGACGTAGGCGGCATCGACGTCGATACGAGGGGGCGCGCTGTCGGGGGCGTCAAACGAGACGTCTTCGAGCACCTTCTCGAGCATCGTGTGGAGGCGCCGCGCCCCGATGTTCTCGGTCTGATCGTTCACATGCTGGGCCAGGCGGGCAATCTCCTCGATGCCCTCTGGCGAGAAGGCGACATCGACCGCCTCGGTGCGCAGCAGCTCGGCGTACTGCTTGATGAGTGCGTTCTCCGGCTCGCGGAGGATGCGCACGAAGTCTTCCCGGCTGAGAGACTCGAGCTCCACGCGAATGGGGAAGCGCCCTTGCAGCTCCGGGATGAGATCGCTGGGCTTCGAGAGATGGAAGGCGCCGGCGGCGATGAACAAGATGTGGTTCGTGCGCACCGGACCGTGCTTCGTGACGATGGTCGAGCCTTCAACGATGGGAAGGATGTCGCGCTGCACGCCCTCGCGGGAGACGTCCGGCCCGCTCCCCTTCTCACGACCCGCGATCTTGTCGATCTCGTCGATGAAGATGATGCCGTGATGCTCGGCAAGCCGGACGGCCTCGCGCTTGGCCTCATCCATGTCGATGAGACGGGCGGCTTCCTCTGCCGCAAGCTGCTTGCGCGCGTCTGCAACGCTCAGGCGACGCTTCTTCTTGCGCTTGGGCAGCAGAGGGCCGAGGAGGTCCTGGAAGTTCACCCCCATCTCCTCCATGCCGGCCTGGGAGAAGACCTGAAGCTCGAGCGGCGTGGCTTCCTCGACCTCGAGCTCGACCATCTCCTCGTCCATCTCGCCGTTGACGATGCGCGTGCGCAGCTGCGCGCGCTCATACTTGAGATGCTCGTCGCTGATGATGGGCTCCGCGGGCGCCGCCGCGGGTTGCGAGGCCCCCGCAAAGCCTCCGAAGATGCTGGCCAGGGGAGGAGGCGGGCTGCTCGCGCCGAGGGGCCGGTCGCAGCAGCGAGACCAGCCTGTCGAGCGCGATGTCGTGGGCCTTCTCTTCCACTTCCTTCATCTTGCGCGCCGAGACCATGCGAATGGCGATCTCGATGAGGTCGCGCACCATCGACTCCACGTCGCGTCCCACGTAGCCCACCTCGGTGTACTTCGTGGCCTCGACCTTGAGAAAGGGGGCGTCGGCCAAGGTGGCCAGCCGACGGGCGATCTCGGTCTTGCCCACCCCCGTGGGACCGATCATCAGGATGTTCTTGGGAATGACCTCGTCCTTGAGCTCGGCGGGCAGGCGCTCGCGTCGATAGCGATTGCGCAGGGCCACAGCCACGGCGCGCTTGGCCTTGTTCTGGCCGACGATGAAGCGATCGAGCTCAGCGACGATCTGGCGCGGGGTCAGCTCAAAGTTGCCGGACATGTTCTGCATCTACTTCCCTTTCTTGTCGGAGGCGGTTGAAGGCGAATGCATGACGAGGCGCACGAGCTCGCTCTTCTTCAGCTTGCGAACCTGACCCGATGACATCTCGAACTCGAGATCGCCGGGGAACGAGACCGACCCGTACGACCGGCGTCCATCGGCCGTTGTGACCGCGTCTCTCACGCCATCGGCCTGCATCGTCACGTCGACGATCTTGTCAAACGAGATGCGGGTCTTGCTCAAGAGCGGCTCGATGGTGGTGACCTCGAGCTCTTTCGAGCGCACCCGACCGCTCAGCACCTGCTTGTCGATGAGGGTGACCTGGTCGAACGCGCTCGACACTGCCTGCGGAGCGGCTGGCGCCGATGCGGCCTTTCTGCGGGGCTTGCGCCCGCTCTTGCCGCTTGTGGTCATGTCTGGAACGCCGAACCCCGTCGACCACTCGAGCAGGTTGTACTGGAACCGCCCCCCCGTGTAGAGCTCTTCCCACACCAGGGGCTTGAACACGATGAACCCTTCACCGTGCGCCTTCATTCCCGCGGCGAGGCGATCGGAGAGGGGAGAGCCCGACGTCGGATCGTAGCGCAGCAGGGGAATGACGTCAGACGCACGCCGAATCGCCGAGAAGACGGGCATCGTCTTTCCGTCGGGAGTCTGCTCTTCCCCCACCTTCAACGTGAACAGCTGAACGTAGTCGACGCCGCCGAGCACCGGATGGCCTCCACCAGGGTTGGCCACGCCGAACATGTTCGCGCCATCGACCTTGCCCTGCTCTCCGTAGGCACCGCGCGCGAGCTTGAATCCCTGGGGGGGGATGCTGCCGCCACCGATGGGCGCGCTCTCAAACCCCCCGAGCATCGCGCCAAGCCGCGAGTCCTGGAACCACAGAATGCCGCCGTCTGCCACCCACTGCATCACGCGGCGAACGTCGCTCTCGCGGGTTCGATCGAGGGGCTCCTGCCACACCGCCAGGCGATAGGCATCCGGCGAGGCGACCAGCTTGTCGACCTCAGCGGTGGGGTTCGCGCCCTTGATCACCAGGATCTGGTACTCCTGCCAGGTGTGGAGCTTCTGTCGGAACCACTCCGGCAGCTCGGTCTTCAGCTTGATGATGTCTGCCTGCGCAGGAAAGACCAGCGCGGCGAGCATCAAGACGACGATCATTGGAGCGAGCGTGCGGCGCACGAGACCGGCCTCTCTCTTCACCCAGGTCATCGGAGGGCCGCCGCGATCTCGGCGCGCTCCCCCATCAATCCCCACGTATACCCGCGGGTGAGGCGAACGTCGATGAGACGACCCACCAGGTCTTCGCCCCCGGGGAAGTTGACGACTCTCCCTTGACGGGTGCGGCCCGTCATGTGGGTGGGGTCTTTCTTGCTCGGTCCCTCGACCAGGACCTCCTGCACCTGTCCCTCCAGGGCCTGGTTGCGGCGGAGCGTGATGTCGTTCTGCTCGCGGATGAGGCGATAGAGGCGATCCATCCGGACCTCTTCCGGGAGATGGTCCTTGATCTTCATCGCGGGGGTTCCAGCCCGCTCTGAATAGGCGAACATGTAGGCGTGATCGAACTGCACCCGACGCACCAGATCGAGGGTGTTCTCGAACTGCGCCTCGGTCTCGCCTGCGAAGCCCACGATGATGTCGGTGGAGATGGCCACGCCCGGGATGCGCGCGCGGATCTCTTCGGCGAGCTCGATGAAGCGGTCTCGCGTGTAGGGCCTGTTCATGCGCCGCAGCACCGCGTCATCGCCCGCCTGGAGCGGCAGATGCACATGCTCGCACACCATGGGGATCTGGGCCATGGCATCGAGCACCCGCGTCGAGAAGTTGCGCGGATGGGGAGACGTGAAGCGGAGTCGCTTCACCTTCTCGATGTCGGCGAGGGCCAGCAGCAGGTCGGCAAAATCGACCCGTGGGTCGAGGTCGTCACCGTAGGCGTTCACGTTCTGACCCAGCAGCGTGACCTCGAGAAACCCCTGATCAGCGAGCTTCTTCACCTCGTGGCGCACGGACGCCACGGGACGGCTGCGCATGCGCCCCCGCACGAAGGGCACGATGCAGAACGTGCAGTACTCGTCGCACCCGACGCTGATGGGGACCCAGGCCTGGAAGGTCGACGAACGCCTTGCCTCGAGGTCGAGGTCGGCAACGCCCTGCTCCACGTGGACCCTCGGCTTTCGGGTCTCGGCGATATCGAGGAGCTGGGCGCGAAGATCACGGAGGTTGTGCGTGCCCAGAACCAGATCGACCTGGGGGAAGCGCTCGCGCAGCTGCTCTCCGTCTTTCTGGGCCAGACAGCCGGCGACGACGATGGTGAGATCCTTGTTCTGCTGCTTCAGCGGCTTGAACTCGCCCAGTCGGCCGTAGACCTTGTTGTCGGCATTCTCTCGCACGCAGCAGGTGTTGAAGATGATGACGTCGGCGTCGCTGGCCGTCTCGACGGGGTAGCAGCTCAACCCCTCCATGGTGGCCGAGATGACCTCGGAGTCGTAGACATTCATCTGACATCCGTATGTGGCGAGGAAGTACTTTCCACCCTGCACGGCGGTATCGCTCCTTCAATCGATGGTGGCCCGGACGCGCTGCCCACGCGCTGCCCACGCGCTGCCCCCACACGAGGAGAGCGGCGAAGCGGGGGGGAGAGCAGCCGCGCGCCGCTTCCCGTGAACGCTTCACCCGCGTTCGTGAAGCAGCCTAGTTTAACCCCTTTGTCCGGATGTAATCAAGGGCCTTCTGCATCTGCACGTCTTTTTCGCCTCGGCCCGCGTTGCGCGCGTCCATCTCGACCTTGATGTCGGGATCGACGCCGACCTTGTTGATCTTGTGCCCCTTGGGCGTGAAGAAGTGGGCGATGGTGAGCTTGAGGGCCGCCCCGCTGGGCAGCGGATACAGCTGCTGCACCGACCCCTTGCCAAAGGTCTTCACCCCGATCAGCGTCGCGATGCCGTAGTCCTTGAAGCAACCCGCGGTGATCTCGGAGGCGCTCGCGCTGAACTGGTTGACGAGCAGCAGAACGGGCAGCTTCAGGCGCGAGCGCGGCGACCCGTTGTACTCGCTGCGCTCGCCGTGCTTCTTTGTCACGTACGTGACGAGCCCGCCGTTCGGAACGAAATGGCTGCAGACGTCGACAGCCGCGTTGATGTAGCCCCCGCCGTTGTTGCGCAGGTCGATCACGACGGCGCGCGCTCCCGCCTTCTGAACGGTCTCGAGAGCCGCGTCGAGCTCCTTGCCGGTCTTGGCTCCGAACATGCGCAACCGGATGTACCCGATGTGATCGGCGAGCATCTTCGAGGTCACCGAAGCCGCCTCGATTGCGGCGCGGGCCACGGTGTACTCCTTGACCGCACCTTCTCCGCGACGTATTCCGAGAACCACCGAGGTGCCGATCTGACCGCGGATGTGCAGCGTGGCCTGGTCGAGCGTCCAGCCCTGGGTGGAGAGCCCGTTGATGGTCACGATCTGATCGCCCGGGAGGATACCTGCGCGCGCCGCAGGCGTGCCTTCCAGCGGCTCCACGACGGTGAGCTGCTCCTTGCGCTCGTGATCGCACTCGATGAAGATGCCGATGCCGCCGAAGCTGGCGTTCTGCATCTGCTCCATCAGCCCGTGGTACTCCTTGGGCGTCATCAGCACCGAGTACGGATCGTCGGTTCCCGCCAGCACGCCTCGTATCATCGCGTACCAGAGCAGCGACGGGTCCACCCGTCCGCCGTAGGCGCGCACCACCTCCTGTGGAAGCGTGCGGTCATGCGGAAGGCGCTGCAGATCGTCGGCGGGCACACGTGCCTCGGTGAGCAGCGCCAGAACCTCTTTCGCCAGTCCGGCCCACAGCTTGTCGTCCGGAACGAGATCGACGTGCTGGGTCTTCACCTGGTGCAAGACCGTCTCGAAGAGAACTGCGTCGGGCGAGAATCCGAGCGACGCCGGATTGCGAAGATACGGCGCGTAGAAGGGGGCTTCGGCCTTCTTCTCGACCGGCTTGCCAGGAGATGGCGTGCCCTTGGGCGCGGCGGTCTCGGCGACCTCGTCGACACGCATGGCCAGCAGACCGCTGCCATCGACCCCGAGGGGGAGCGGGGCGACACACGCCCTTTGCGGGACCGCGGGCTCCTGCCCGACTGCCTCTGCCGATGTCTCTCCGCGCGAGACGAGGGCGATCGCAGCGACGAGCGCGCACCCGAGCAGCAGGGCTCGCCACGCGCGGCCTGGCGGTCGATGGGTCAGGGTCGGGAACGGCATCGCGAGCGCCTCGTTTCAGACAGGTGTGGGGCCATGTTCGCGAGGCGGGCCGCGCGGCTCCTGCGTTGAGGATGCGCTGCGAGCGCCGCAGCGGCGCAACGGAAAGAGAAGAGGCCCTCGCGGGCCTCTGCGCCGGACACCTGGAGATCGGTACCCGCTCAGACGGGGATGGGATCGACCAGGCCGTACCCGTGCGGCGTGCGATAGAGCACGTTGATGCGCTGAACGGCCGAGTTGTTGAACACGTAGAACGGGTGCGTGGTCGACTCGAGCTCCTTCACCGCCTGCTCGACCGACATGGGCGGAGCGTCGAAGCGTCGGACGTTCTCCATGTTGGGATCGAGCGTAGGTTCCGCCTTGGCCTTTGTGCGGCTCTTTGCCGCCGGCTTCGCCGCCGCAGCGGCACTGAGCTCGAGCTCCTCGCCGAGATGGGTGCCGCGCGCTTTGCTGCGGGCGGTCTTGCCCTTCTGGCGCTTGACCTGGCGCTCGAGCTTCTCGATGACCTTGTCGATGGACGAGTACATGTCATCGGTGCGTTCCTCGCCCCGCAAGACGTGGCCGTTGTTGTCGTGCACGGTCACTTCCACGATGTGCCAGTTGCGCTCCGTGCTCAGGGTGACGTCGGTGGAGATGATGCGGTCGAAGTACCGCGTGATCTTCGCGACGCGCTTCTCGGCGTGGGCCCTAAGGGCATCTGTCACGTCGACGTTCTTGCCCTTGACGATGATGTGCATCGAACCACTCCCTTGACTCCCGACGGGCTCGGTGGAGACCGCCTGGGGACCAGTTTGAAGTCGGCGATGCAGCCGCAAGCGACTGCAAGGGACTTGCGAGAGCGTCGGGCTGAGTCGTGAGTCGCTCGCGTCTCTGCCACCAGCGCTCCCCCATGGGCTTGTTGAACGACCGCCCGCCGCAGTCCTGCGAGAGTCAGCCCGGGTTTGCCGGTTCAGTCGCCGGTTGCGGTCGACCCCTCAGACTTGAAATCACGATAGGCCTTGAGCACCTTCTTCACATACCCGCGCGTCTCGGTGATGTTCGGCACCGCACCGCTGCGAGGGACATTGCCCGGACCCGCGTTGTACGCCGCGATGGCAGGCGTGAGACGCCCGCCATACATATCGAGGAGCACGCGAAGGTAGCGCGTCCCGGCGGCGATGTTCTGCTCGGGATCGTAGAGATCTCTCGCGCCCATGACATACCCCGTCGCGGGCATGAGCTGCATGAGACCCCGAGCCCCGCATCGGGAGGTCGCCATGCATCGGAAGTTCGACTCGGCGAAGATGACCGCCTTGATCAGGTGGGGATCAAGAGAGCGCAGCTGGGCGTGCTTCATGATGATGGGCGCGATGTCGAGCTGCGTCGCGCGCCGCTCGTAGGTGATCGCATGCCCCACGGAGCCTCGAGAGGCCAGGGTGCCACGGCGAGATGAAGAGGCCACAGCCCGACGCACAGGGACTCGGACCACCGCCTCGACATACACCGGACCGATGGCGGAGCGGGAAGGCGATGCGGTCACGACGGGCGCTCTGCGTGTCGCTTCCGGCTCAGCCGTGGAGTGCGCGTCGACCGACTCTGACGGCTTGCGCACGAACAGATCTTCACCGTACCGGGACGGGGCCGCCTGCCCCTCCACCGAAGGGGGGGACGTCATCGTTGCGTCAACCTGGGGCGCCACGCCCGGCGCCGCCTCCACCCCGAAAAGACTGGCCGCGGAAGCGCCGAGCGCGAGACTCAGCCCAACCACGGAGAAACCTCGACAGATGTTCTGCCAGACCGTCATCGGCCCTCCAGGCACAGATCCGCGGGAAGACGGCGCGACAGACTCGCACCGACGCGGACGGGATTGCGCCACAAAGCGGAGCTTCGCAGACGCGTGGCGAGAGCCGCAGTCGTGCAAGAGACCACATGCTCTCGGGGCCAGACCCACAAGACGCTGGCATCGCCAGCTCGGAGCCCAGGCCCGATGCGCGGCCGTCAATCGACTGTCGCCGCGCCGCGCAGGGGGGAACGCGACAGGCGCGATTCTCCCCGAAAAAGATGAAGAGGTCTCCTCAGAATAGCGGTTTGAGGCAGATTTGTCAACCTTGCGCCTTATTAGAGCAAAAAACCACTGTTTTCTGCCTGGATCTAAAGCGTTCTCGTCGTAGCGAAAGCCAACGCCACAGATCGCTCTCGCTGGCAGGTCGAGGAACCTTTGCGCCCCCCCCACACTCCCATGTGACGGGACACGATTCTCTCGGAAAGAGGCCTCATCTCTCCGAGAGACGAAGTCACCCGCTCGGGGAAGCGCTTCCACGCTGAACCCGAGCGACGGTGCGCGACGCAAGTCTACGCGCGTGGAGGTATGATGAACAGGTTGAGACGGGTTCTTGTGACCCTGCTGGCCCTCTTCGTGGTGCTGGCGCCCGGAACAGCCCAGGCGAAGGTCGTCGACGAAGCGGGGCTCTTCAGCGCGGCCACCATGTCACAGCTCGACCAGCGCATCAGCGCATTGAAGTCGACCTACGATCGTGACGTGCTCATCGTCACCGTGGCGACACTGGGAGGACAGACCATCCCGCAGGTCGCCCAGCGCTACATCAACGTGCCCGTGCAGCGCATCGGCGGGGTGTACATCTTCATCGCCCGCCAGGAGAAGAAGATCGATATCGCCATCGGCGCGAACACCATGACGGCCATCCCGAAGGACAAGAAGGAGCAGATACGTCAGGGCCTGGTGAGCGCCTTCCGCTCGGGCAGCTTCGACACCGGCATCCTGGCGGCGGTCTCGTCCATCGACGACGATCTGCGCCTCGCGCGGTCGGCGGGCCTGCCCGCCAGCGCGCCCGATCAGGTTCCCGTGGTGCGCACCGCACCCGCGGCTCCCGTAGAGTCGCGCGCAAGCAGCGGGGGCGGAATGGGCCTGTTCGGCTGGATCTTCATCAT
>RGZZ01000176.1 GCA_010028905.1 Pseudomonadota bacterium
GTGCTGTCGCGTGGTCGGCGTGCTGTCGCGTGGTCGGTGTGCTGTCGCGTGGTCGGCGTGCTGTCGCGTGGTCGGTGTGCTGTCGCGTGGTCGGTATAAGCCCATTTGGGCTTCTAGTCACCCATCCCACCCATCGTGTCCGATGCACCCACCGTGCCCGATGCACCCACCGCGCTCGATGCGCTCATTGCGCCCATTGCCGCGCTCGTTTCGCAGGAGTTTGTACAGATGTTCTACAAGACCAACAGACCCAACCCTATGAGAATCGAACCCGTCTGGCACGTCAGCGGTCAACCCGCCTCCCCCCCATCATGCGCTCGTGCTTGTATCAAGCGGGCATTTCTCGTCGCGCTGCTTCTGCTCATCTCAACGAGCGAGTCTGCTCTGGCGCGCGTCTGGACCGTGAAGGAGGTCTGCGCGCAGGCCGTGCGCGCGAGCTTTTTGCTGCAGCAGGCCGAGGCACGGGTGCGCGAGACGCGCGAGGTCGTTGAAGAGGCTCGGCTGCCCGAGCGCTCGACGGTGAGCGCAACGGCGTCGTATACCTACGTCGCGCCCACCTTCTCGTTCGGTCAGCCCCCCGCCGCCGTGCAGGCTGTGGTCGACAACAACCTGGCCGGCACCCTCACATGGCGCCAGCTGTTGAGCACGTTCGGGCAGCTCGAGGCCACCGTGGCCGCGTCTCGGCTGGCCGTAACGGTCGCCCAGCTGCAGCTGCGCGACAGCGAGCAGCGCGTGGTCGAAGACGCCCGCGTGGCCTTCCAGGAAGCCGCGCAGGCAGAAGAGCTGCTGCGCGTCGCCGAAGAGACGCTGATAGCGCGTCAAGAGGCGCTGCGAGAGTCACAGGCGCAGTACCGTGCGGGTGTGGTCTCGCGCTACGATGTGCTGCGCGCGCGAACCAATGTTGCGCTGGCCTCCCAGACCTGCGTCGACACCCGACGCGATGTGAGAGCCTGTCGCGTGCGCCTCTTTCAGCTGATGGGCGTGCCGGACACAGCCGCTGAGTCGATAGACCTGAGCGAGGCGCTGCTCGAGCGTCCGCCCACGTCGGTCGACGACGCCATGCAATCGGGCGTTGAGCGCAGATACGAGGTCAGGGCAGCGCAGGCGGGTGTTGCGGAGGGGCGCAAGCGCGTCGATGTGGCCCGCTTGTCGAGCGCGCCACGGCTCGAGGTGCAGAGCGAATACCTGCAGCGCACCCCCACGGGGGTCATGCAGGGCCACCAGTGGAACACGGGCCTCGCGCTCAGCGTTCCCCTCATCGATGGAGGCGCCGCGCGTGTTCACGCTCGACGCGCCTATGAGGCCTATCAGCAGCTCATAGCCGCGCTCGAGCAGACCCGTCGCCAGGCGCGCATCGAGATCGGCACGTGCTACGAAGATCTGCAGGCACGGTACGCCGATCTGGGCACGTCGGAGGCCGCTCTCGAGAGCGCGAGAGAGGCGGCGCGGGTGAGTCGCATCCGCTATGAGAACGGCTTGTGCACGAGTCTCGAGCGTCAAGATGCAGACGCTTCGCTCAGTGATGCCCAGGGTCGCTGCGTGCGCGCGCGGCGTGCCTATGCCATCACCTGGGCGCGGTGGCTTCGCGTGAGTGGTGCTGAGATCACCGAAGCGGCGCCCGCCGTCGCGGCGCCAGCCGTGCTCGAGACAATCAAAGCCAGCGGTACGGTACAGAGAAAGCAGGGTCAGCCGTGAGAAGAGCCGTCGTCATTGTCATCATACTGGTCTGTGGGTTTCTCGCGTTCGAAGCTTCGGCGCTGCGGCGCTTCTTCGCGGGATCAGCGACGCCGTCCGCTGCGGCAGCCGGAACCCCCGCGACGCCTCTATCGACGGCTTCCGCGGTGCCCGTTCCCCCCGTTGATGATGGGAAGGTCTCCGCGCTCGCCTATCTCGAGCCCGAGGGCCGCATCGTTGCGCTCGGGGTGCCCGCCGAGATGGTGCAGGAGCGTGTCACGCGCTGGCGGGTCGCAGAGGGGGCAGCGGTGCGTCGCGGTGAGGTTCTTGTCGAGATGGAGGCGCGCGATCGCCTGCTGCGCGACGTCGAGACGGCGGAGAGTCGCGTGGCGGTCGCTCGGGCCCATCTCGATCAGGTGCTGGCCGGCGCACGGCGCGGGGAGATTGCGGCCCAGCAGAAGGAAGCGCAGCGCATCGCGAGCGATCGTCAGGGAACCCTCGCGGCCCAAGACTCCGCCGTCGCGCGCGCCCAGGCAGATGTCCGTCTGCAGGAAGCGGAGCTGCGTCGCTACGAGCAGCTGTTCAAGGAAGGGGCGGCTCCCGCAAGCCTGCTCGATCAGAAGCGTTTTGCGGCCGCCAGCAGCCGCACTACCCTGGCCCAGGTGAGAGCGGAGCGCGATCGCGTCGCGCGCGTGCTCACGGTTCAAGAATCGCAGGCGCAGGCCACCCTCGACCGCATCTCCGAGGTACGCCCCACCGACGTGGCGGCGGCAGAGGCTGAGGTTCGCTCTGCACAGGCCGAAGCGGCGAAGGCGCGTACCCTGGCGGAGCGCGCGCAGGTGCGCGCGCCCATCGATGGGGTGATTCTCAAGATTCTCACGCGTGAGGGTGAGCGCGTCTCGTCCGCCGGTCTTGCCCAGATCGGGAGGACCCAGACGATGGTTGCGGTTGCCGAGGTCTACGACACCCAGATTGCGCGCGTGCGTGTCGGGCAGCAGGTACGTCTGAGCGGGCGGAACCTCCACGGATCCGAGCTGCGTGGGCGGGTGAGCGAGATCGGCAAGCTGGTGCAGAAGCAGAGCACGTTCACCAATGAGCCGGGAGAGAACTTCGATCGCCGTGTCATCGAGGTGCGGGTTCGCCTCGATGACGCCTCGAGCACAAAGGTGCGCGGCTTGTCGAACCTTCAGCTGGAAGCCCACTTCGAGTGAGACGCCGCGTCTTTCTCGCCTGGCACCTGCTCTTCAAGCAGAAGAGCCGCCTCGCTGTGGCCATGGCGGGCATCGCGTTCGCCAACATGCTCATGTTCATGCAGCTCGGGTTCAGAGGGGCGCTGTTCGAGAGCAACTGCCGTCCGCAGAAGGCTCTCGATGCCGACCTGGTGGTTCTCAACGGGCGCTTCGAATCGCTGCACGCGCCGCAGAGCTTCGCGCGTGACAAGCTGCTGCTCTGCGCGTCGCACGCCGCGGTGCGAGAGGTCATCAGCCTCAGCTACGGCTTCGCCGAGTGGCGCAACCCCGTGACGCATGGCTATCGCCTGCTGCTGGTCTTCGGCATCGAGCCAGAGCATCCACCGTTTCGCGCCATGGCGCAGACGCAGAGCTGGAACGATCTCATGACCTTTGGTCACGTGTGGTTCGATCGCGCGTCCCGTGCCGAGTTCGGCCCGATTCCTCGGCTGATGGCGGCTGACGGTCAGGTCGAGGGCGAGGTGAGCAAGCGGCGGGTGACAGTGACCGGCCTGTTCACCCTGGGGGCGAACTTCGCGGCCGATGGGAACCTCATCGCCAGTCGCAGCACGTTCCTTCAGATGATACCCACCCATAGCCCGGACAAGATCGAGGTGGGACTCATCCGACTGCGCGAAGGTGCAGACGCGCGTGCGGTGGCGGCCGATCTGCAGCGCAGGCTGGGCACCTCGGAGATTGTCGTGACCCGCGAGAAGTTTGCCCAGATCGAGAAGGACTACTGGCAGCGCTCCACGAGCATCGGATTCATCTTCGGGCTGGGTGTGGCCATCGGATTCGTCGTCGGCATCGTCATCGTCTACCAGGTGCTGTCATCAGATGTCAGCGATCACCTTGCCGAGTACGCGACGCTCAAGGCCATGGGATACAGCAACCGCTATCTGGTCGGTGTCTTTGCGCAGGAGTCGGTTCTGCTTGCGGTGCTGGGCTTTCTGCCGGGCATCGGCATCGCGATGGTGCTCTACCATCGTGCCGCGGCGGCCACCACACTGCCCATCGCCATGGATGCGGAGCGTGCTATCGGCGTCTTCGTTGCCACCCTGGTCATGTGCTTCATCTCCGGGCTGGTGGCCGCAAGTAAGCTGCGCTACGCCGATCCGGCGGACATCTTCTGATGCGCGAGACCGTCATCGAGGTGAACGGCCTGTGTCACGCGTTCGGACGTGGCGCGCTCAGCAAGCAGATTTTATTCGACGTCTCGCTTCAGGTGAATGCGGGAGAGATCGTGCTGCTCACCGGACCCAGCGGATCGGGCAAGACCACGCTTCTGACCTTGCTGGGCGGGCTGCGTTCGGCGCAGGAGGGGAGCCTGCGCATCTTCGGTCAGGAGATGCGGCACGCCAATGAGTCGGCCATGCTCGCCGTGCGGCGCTACATCGGCTATATCTTCCAGGCCCACAACCTGCTCGGATTTCTCACGGCGCGCCAGAACGTGCGCATGAGCCTCGAGCTCCACCCCGAGATCCGTGATGCCGATCGACGCGCCGCCGACATGCTCACGCAGGTCGGCCTGGGCGACCACATCGATCGGTATCCTGAGGTTCTCTCCGGCGGCCAGAAGCAGCGTGTGGCCATCGCCCGCGCCTTGGTGGCGCACCCCCGCATCATCCTCGCGGATGAGCCGACGGCGGCCCTCGACGGCAAGACGGGGCGAGAGATCGTCACGATCATGCAGCGCCTGGCGCGTGAGCAGGGGTGCAGCGTTCTCATGGTCACCCACGACAATCGCGTGCTCGACATCGCAGACCGCGTGCTCACCATGGAAGACGGGCGCTTGCAGGACGGCGTTCACTCGGTATAAGCCCATTTGGGCTTCTAGTTGTCGGTATAAGCCCATTTGGGCTTCTACCATCTCCTCTGGTGCACCTGACGTACGTCGAGACAGGCCAGCCGTGCTGTGTGTCGGCGTGGAGGGTCGCACAGGGCTTGCATCGGGCGTCGCCGAACCTCTTCGGCCATTCTGTGCATTGTGGTGATCTCGACAAGTGAGTCTAGCTGAGCAGTTCGAATCGACGTATCGATCGACGCCCGTGATCTTTCGTGCTCCTGGCCGCGTCAATCTCATCGGCGAGCACACCGACTACAACGACGGGTTCGTGATGCCCGCCGCCATCGATCTCGAGACGCGTGTCGCGGTAGCCCCCCGTGAAGACCGCCAGGTCGTGCTCTGCTCGCAGACTGTGGGTGACGCGCCGCTGCGCTTCGACCTCGACGCGCTTCCCGAACGTGGCCAGGGTCAATGGACCGACTACTTCCTCGGCGTGGCGGTGATGCTTCGAGAGCGCGGCGTTGATCTGCGAGGGGTCGATGTCATGATCTCGTCGACGGTGCCGCTGGGATCAGGACTGAGCTCGTCAGCGGCCCTCGAGGTGGGTGCGGCACACGCGCTGCTGCACGTGGCAGGTCGCCAGACGTCGGCGCTCGAGATCGCCCGCCTCTGTCAGCAGGCGGAGAACCGCTTCGTGGGGGTTCCCTGCGGCATCATGGATCAGTACGCATCGGCGCTCGGACAAGCCGGGCATGCGCTGCTCATCGATTGTCGCGACCTGACTGCCGAGCCGGTGCCCATCCCCTCAGGGGTTCAGGTCGTGATCTGCAACAGCCAGGTGCGCCACGCGCTGGGGAACGGTGAGTACGCGGCACGTCGGCGCGAGTGCGAGCAGGGCGTGGCTGTTCTGAAGACGTGGCATCCTCACATTCGCGCGTTGCGCGATGTCGAGATGTGGCAGCTCGACGAGCATCGCGCTGATCTCGATCCGGTCGTGTATCGCCGGTGTCGTCACGTGATTGGTGAGAACGATCGCGTTGCTGCGGCGGTCGATGCCCTGCGTGCAGGGCACGACGAGCTCTTCGGTGCGCTGCTGTGCGCTTCACACGACAGCCTGCGTGACGATTACGAGGTGAGCTGTCGCGAGCTCGACGTGCTCGTCGAGCTTGCCCTCGAGGTCGACGGGGTGCTCGGTTCGCGCATGACGGGGGGCGGGTTTGGCGGGTGCACCGTGTCGCTGGTGCGCGACGAGGCGGTGGCGCACTTCTCAGCGTACATTCAGCGTGAGTACCGCAAGGCGTGTGGCCGTGAGCCCTGGATCCATGCCTGCCGCCTCTCGGCGGGTGCGGGCGCGCTGGGGCGTTTGTGACGATTTGAGCAGAACGGTGATTGAAGAGGTGGCGCTCGGTGTCGACGTGGGTGAGCTGCGACGCAAGGGCTTTGACCTTGTGGCGCTCGATCGTGCGCGACGGATCGTGTTTCGTGCGACGAGGGTCGGTCTGGAAGACGCGCGCCGCATCATCTGCGACGAGATCAAGCCCCAGGTGGTGTGCATCGATGCGCCCACGGTCTGGGCGGTCGGGCCGGGTCAGCGCCGCGCCGCCGAGCAGGCCTTGGGAAGGCTGGGCATTCGTCTCTTCGCAACGCCGTGCGAAGCTCGGGCTGTGGGGTTTCATCAGTGGATGCGCGACGGTCTCGCGCTCTACGACGCGCTGTCTGGGAGTTATCGCCGCTATGATGGGGGTGCGGTGAACGGTGCGATGGCCGAGGTCTTTCCTCACGCGTGTGCGGTTGCGCTGCTGGGCTTCATCCCTCCGCTGCGAGAGAAGCGTTCGATACGTCGCAACCTGCTCGAACGTCACGGGGTTGATGTGTCGCTGCTGTCGAGTCAGGATCAGGTCGACGCAGCGCTCGCCGCACTGGCGGGTGTCATCGCTCTGGAAGACGGTCATAGCGCGGCAGGGGAGGGAATTGACACCATGTTGCTGCCCGCCCGTCCGTTGCCTGCGCGATTCGAGGCCCGACCGTAGCGTTCCGACCGCAGCGTGCGTTTGGCGCGCGCGAATCAGACCGAGGGCGTCGGCTCCGCGTGCGCCTCTGACGAGAGCAGCGCATTCACCCATGCGTTCACGACGCAGTCGAGCACCAGGTGCACGCGCGGGGTTTCGCCGTGGTTGGCTACGCTGTGTGGACGCGAGACGTCGACGAACCAGGCCTCGCCGGGAAGCAGGCGCAGCGCCTGGCCGTCGACGAGGAACGAGACCCGATCGTTGGTCGTGATGGGAACGTGAACGCGCACCACCTCGACGCCGTCTTCCTCGAGGGCGTCGCGGTGCGTGCCGATCTCGGCGCCCGGATGCAGGGTGAGCAGCCGGACGCGACGGGTCTCGCAGGCGAAGAATCGCGTGACCTCCGCGAAGTAGGGGGCGCGCTCGAGAAGTGGCGTGTCGTGGTAATGCGTGCCTTGATAGCCCACTGATGTGATCGATCCGTCGTGCGAGCGAAGGGCGGAGCCGGTCCAGTCGGGGATGGCCGCTTCGACCCCGAGGACGGGAACGGGAGACCAGTCGTCGGCACCGACGCACGCCAGGTCGCGTCGCAATGCGGTCACATCGAAGGTGAGCGGCAGACGGTGGCTGCGCCACAGACGGCGCGCCGTCTCATCGCTGCGGCGCGACCCTTCGACATGCCCGTCGATCCAGGGCAAGCGGCTCATCAGACCGAGAGCAGGCCGGGGTGAGGCGGATCTCGGGGGGGCCACGTGGCGTCGGTGATCACCTGACGCTGCAGGACTCCAGCGTCGCTCGGAAGGAGCTCGTCATGCGCGCGCGTCGCTTCACTGGCCGAGGGTCCAGGCTCGGTGGCCCCCTCCCCCGAGCGCGTCGTCGAGCGATTCGGTCTGCGCACCTCCTTCTCTGCGTCCCCAGGGCCTGCCATGTTGTCTGGCGTCTCGGCGAGACGAGGCGCGTCTGCTATCACTCGGGGCGACTTGCCATTGCGCTTCTTGCTCCCATTGCCCTGGGTCGCGTCCTTGCCTCGGGCGGCGCGCTTGTCGCGTGCGGCTGCCTTTCCTGGCCCGGCGTTCGGATCTTTCGGAAGGGAAAGGGTCTCGTCGGCGGTCTTGTCGGTGGGCTTGAGGCGCTTCTCGCCCTTCGACTTCTTTTCGTTTCGTCCGGGCCTGCGATCATCGAGTCGCAGGCGCTGGACCTTCTTGCCACGCTTCACGGCGCGGCCTCGTCCGGACAGGCTGGGATGGCTCATGAAGTAGTCGTGCGCGCAGAACCCGTCGCCCTCGATGTCGGCACGGACATAGGTGCCATCTGCTTGCAGGTTCCAGCTCTGCAGGTCGTCCTTCAAGGTGGCGATCATGATCTGCTCGAGGATCTGTGCGTGCACCGTTGGGTTCTCGATAGGAACGAGGCTCTCCACCCGTCGCATGAAGTTTCTGGGCATCCAGTCGGCGGAGCTGATGTAGACCACCGCCTTGCGCGATGGCAGGGGTTCGCCGTTGGCGAAGCAGACGATGCGGGAGTGCTCGAGGAAGCGCCCGACGATGCTCTTCACGCGGATGTTGTCGGACACGCCAGGAACCTGCGGTCGCAGGCAGCACACGCCGCGCACCACCAGCTCGATCTGCACGCCGGCCTGCGAGGCGGCGTAGAGGGCGTCGATGATGGTGGGATCGACCAGGCTGTTCATCTTGGCCCAGATTCCCGCGGGCTTGCCGGCGCGCGCGTTCTCGGCTTCGCGCTCGATGAGCTCGAGGAGGCGCTTGTGCAGGTTCAGCGGTGAGATGCGCAGCTTCTCGAGGTTCTTGGGAATCGCGTATCCGGTGAGGTAGTTGAACATCTTCGCCGCATCGCGACCAAGTGCCGCGTCGCACGTGAAGTACGACAGGTCAGTGTAGAACCGCGCGGTGAGCGGGTGGTAGTTTCCGGTACCGAAGTGCACGTAGGTGCGCAGTGCGCCCTCTTCCCGTCTCACCACCATCGAGAGCTTCGCGTGCGTCTTGAGCGAGACGAACGCGTAGACCACCTGTGCCCCGGCGCGTTCGAGCTGGTGGGCGAGGCGGATGTTGGCCTCCTCGTCGAACCGCGCTTTCAGCTCGATGACCGCGGTGACTGCCTTCCCCCCCTCGGCGGCCTCGATGAGGGCGTGCACGATGGGCGAGTCGGCACTCGTGCGATACAGCGTCTGCTTGATGGCGAGCACGTCCGGATCGCGGGCGGCCTGGCGCAGGAACTGCAGCACCACATCGAAGGTCTCGTAGGGGTGGTGCACGAGCAGATCCTTGCTCCGGATGGCGGCAAAGCAGTCTCCGCGGTGCTCCTTGATGCGCTCCGGATGCCGCGGCACGTAACGAGGATAGCGCAGCGACGGATCGTCATCGCTGATGAGCTGCACCAGGTCGGAGTGGTTCATGAGGCTCGGACATCGCCAGACATCGTCCATGGAGACCTGCATGGTCTCGGCCAGGAAAGCCGTGGTCTCATCCGACATCGAATCGCCCACGATGAGCCGGATGACCTGCCCTCGCCGTCGCTGCTTGAGCGCGGTTCGATACATCTCGACCAGGCTCTCAAAGCCCTCTTCGAGGATCTCGAGCTCGCTGGCCCGCAGCACGTGGAAGACGCCCACGTTGAGCACGGTGAACCCAGGCAGGAGATGCGAGAGAAACAGGGGCACCGCGCTCTCGATGGGGAGCCAGCGCTTCCCCTTGCCCCGCAGGTG
>RGZZ01000177.1 GCA_010028905.1 Pseudomonadota bacterium
GAGACCTCTTGCGCCAGGCGACCGCATCGCCGTGGTCGCCCCTTCGAGCCCCTTCGAATCCGCCAACCTCGACCGTGGCCTCGAATGGCTGCGCGCGCAAGGCTATGACGCCGTGGTGGCGCAGAGCGCCCACCAGCGACACCGCTACCTGGCAGGAACCGATGCGGCCCGCGCGACCGACCTGCAGCGCGCGCTCGTCGACCCCACCATCGCCGCCGTCATCTGCGCCCGCGGTGGTTATGGCTCGGCTCGGCTGCTCTCCCATCTCGAGGCTTCGGCCATTCGGCCGCACTGCAAGCTCGTCTGCGGCTTCTCCGATGTGACCACGCTCCATCTGTGGCTCAACCAGGCCTGCGGATGGGTGACCTTTCACGGCCCGATGATCGCCACGCGATTCGCGGGCGAGGGGTTCGACAGCGACACCGCCACCTCGCTGCTCGCCGCCCTGCGGGGCGAGACCGCCGCGGTGCACGCCCCAGACGCACGCACCGCGGTGCCTGGCCGCGCCCACGGGCGCCTCGTGGGGGGGAACCTGACCCTGCTCTGTCACAGCATCGGCACGGCGCACGAGGTCGATACCGACGGCGCCCTGCTGCTCATCGAGGACGTGCACGAGTCACCCTACCGAATCGACCGCATGCTCACCCATCTGCGCCAGGCCGGCAAGCTCGTGGGGGTGAGAGGCGTCATCGTGGGTGAGATGGAGGACTGCGCCGCGCCGGACGACGCCGGCTACACCCTCGACGAGGTCATCGCAGACTGCCTCTCCGGCTTGTCGGTTCCCACGGTGACGCACTTCCCCATCAGCCACGGCGCGCCCAACCACACCGTCGCCCTGGGCATCGAATACGAGCTCGACGCCGACGCGAAGCGCCTCTTGCCCTTGGAGCCCTCCCACCGATCTGACGGCTAGCTGGTTGCGCCTCCCCGCCGGCGACGTCGCTCGATGACGAGCATGAGCGACATGACGAGGGCGGTGAAGACGGTGAGGGTGAGGCCGTAGAGGAAGGAGCGCGGGCGGAAGCGCATGACGATCTCGTGTCGCCCCGCTTCGAGGGGAATCGCCCGCAGCGCGCCGTTGGCCCGCAGCACCTCCACCGATCTGCCGTCCACCGTGCAGGTCCACCCTGGGTAGAAGATCTCCGAGAACACGAGCAGCCCAGCGCGATCGAGCTCGGCGGTGAGCGCGATGAGATCGGCCTCGTAGCGCTGCGGCGTGACGCGCGCGTTCACACGGCCGCCCAGCGGCGGGCTCGGGAACGAGGGCGCCGCCTCGAGGAGCACCTCGCTCCGGGGGTCGAACCCGGGCGCGCGGATGACGGCAAAGATGTCTTGTGGGTTGGAGATGACCCGATATCCCGGCACCGCCCAGGCGAGACCGAGCGCTCCCTCTACACGACGGGCGCGCAACCCGCCACGTCCCCCCGACAACCGATATCGCGCGGCGTCGCGGCCCGCGCCATCGACATCGAGCTCGAGCACGTCGGTGAGGTTGAGCATGCGCGTCATGGCCGACTCGGCAGGCAGCATGACAAAGAACCCGTTGTGATGCATGTAGCCCGGGTCTCCAGGCCCCTGACCGTGCCCCGCCTGGCTGTAGTAGAGATAATCGATGTAGGGGCGCAGGAAGAGCGGGTTGGTGCCCTGCACGTTGCGCACACCGAAAGGAGCGCACCACGTGGCGATCTGCGTGGGTATGTCAACGCTGGTGTGCGTGACCACGCGGCCCACGTCCGGACGGGCGGCGAGGTCGCGCACGATGGCCAGATCGCCAGACGCCGCGGGAGAAGGCTCCGCGTGCACGTAGGCGCCGGCAAAGGCCAGGAGATCGACCCCCACCAGCAGCACGAGACCGGTTGCCGCAACGGCTCGACGCCCTCGCAGCCGCCCGACGGCCGCGCACGCCAGCGTGGAGAAGAGCAGCAGCAGGGTCCAGCGCGCCTGCGGAAAGGCGAATCCGAACGAGGCGCGGGCATGCAGCACGAGGGCCACCAGACCGAAGAAGGCCACAAAGCACGCCGCGAGAGGCACGGCCGAAGAGATCGCCTCGCGGTCGCGCGTGGAACGGTAGCCGCAGAGCGCCTGCACCCCGTGGCCGGCAAGCACCGAGACCCCCACGACCGTCAGCACCATCCATCGGGGGGGGACCCTGAACTTGCCGAATCCGGGCAGGAGAGCGCGCAGGACGTCGTGACCACCCAGCTCGCCCACGTGCACGTTGTTCCCCAGCGAGATCACGAGCCCGAGCAGCGCGCAGGTCAAGAAGAAACCGATGCGCAGCCCCGCGCGATGCGCGTCTCCCAGAGCCGCCGCAACCAGAACGAGCGTCACGGCGCCGACGTAGAAGCACTCCTCGTGAAAGGTGTATCCGCCGCTCCACGTGCCTTCCACCGGATTCCCGAAGACGTAGGGATTGAGCAGTGTCCAGAGCATGCGGGGCGCCGCGGTGCCGATGCTCGACCAGGCCGAGGAGACCGCGGGCTGCCGCGCCGTGAAGGCCGTGAGCTCGACCATCGGAACCAGCTGAAGGCCCGCCAGGCCCAGCGCCAGCAGCGGCACCGTGGCACCGATGAGCGCGAAGCGCACCTTGCGCCCTGGCGTTGACGCCTCGTCACCGATCAGCAGGAAGATCATCCAGGCCACTCCCACGACGCTGGCGATGAAGACGATCTGCGGAGCGCCGCCAAGGAGCATGAGGGTGTAGTCGAGAACCCCGGCGATGAGCCAGTCGAGGGCGGGGCGACCGCGCTCGGCACTGTCGCGGCAGTACCGCTCGATGGCAAGCATCAGCCCCGGGATCCAGACGTAGCTCGCCAGCACCGGGAGCTGGGTGAGATGCAGCAGCGGGAAGGCCGAGAACGCAAAGATCAGCGCACCGCACAAGGCGGCAGACGGCTCGAGGGTCGAGGGGCGCCCGGTCTGCCGCAGCCACGCGTACATGAGCGCGCTGGCGATGAAGAAGTGCAGCGCCACGAATGCGACCATGGCCGGCCCCGTGGGCACCCCATAGAAGATGAGGTTGGGTGGATAGAAGATCTGTCGCTGGATGTCAGCGATATGAGGCAGGCCGCAGAACTCCCACGGCAGCCAGAACCCGATGCTGCCCTCGTGGGCCAGCCGGTAGAGCAGCGACTTCCACGGAAAGAACCAGTACGCCAGATCGTCGTAGGCCAGGGTCTGACCATCGAGGGCGTATCGTCCGAAGAAAACGAACGCCACCGCCGCGAGGAACGCGAACGGCAGCGCGTGACGCAGGCTTCGCACCTCTACGGGGGTCAGCCGGGAGGCATCTCGGTCATCATCGACTCGTCGACCTCGAGAACCTCTTCAGGCAGCGAGAAGTCGGCATCGGGAAGCTCGTCGTCAGAAGCCGGCGTGGGTTCAGGCTCTTCTTTTGCGGCGCGCCCCTTGCGCCCACCCTTCTCAGAGGGGGGCGACGAGGCCTTCTCGGCGGCAGGCTTTGCCGCGGCCGTCTTGCGAGGCGCCTCGGCGGGCTCGGCAACCTCTTGAAGCGGCGCGATGCGACGCATGATCGCATCTTGCACGGCCACCGGGGTGAGCGCGCTGAAGCTTGCAAGCATCGCCTTCACAACGCCCTTCTCCTTGCGCGCGAACACCGCGGTGAGGCGAGCCTCGAGCGTCTGGAGGGAATCGATGAAGTCGAACTCGGCGCACGGGTTGCACTGCTGCAGGTGCTGACGCATGAGCAGCGACACGCGCTGGGTCGAGATCACCACCACGTGGCCCAGGCCGTAGGCGGCGATCTGGGCGTTGACGAGATACGACTCTTCAAGCGAGAGCTTGCGGTTCGCCACCACGATGAGGAACATCTGGTCGTTCACCGTGACGAAGAAGTTCGTCAGCGCCCCCTCGCCCTGCCGCACACGCACGCGGTCGTACGCGATGCCGATGGCGTCGAGCGCACCGAGCGCCCGCACCACGAGCCAGTGATCGCGCTCGAGGAGGTTGCGCCCGAAGTCAGAGACGGTGATGATCTCGTCGAGCACCTCTTCGCTCACCGAGTTCCCGCAGATGAAGCACTTGAAGGTCTTCTGCGAGGGGTCTTCGATGGCGGCGCGCGACGACACGCGGAGGATCTGCTGGCCGGTCTTGCGGCACAGCACCGCGAAGTCTTTTGTCACGAGCCCCAGCTCTTCGAGACGTGAGACCTGGTGCTCGGTGACGGAAGCCTCCTGGGTGAGGGTCTGGCTGAACTTGGTCAGGAACACCGAGCGCGCCGTGAGGATCTGGGTGAGGAGGCCGTGCATGCCCTCGCTCTCGAGCTCACGCGCGGCCGCGACCTCTGGCGAGGAGGGGGCCATGGTGGCCGACTCCTCACGCAGGCTCTCGAGCGCCTCGCTCTCGACCAGGAACGGCTCCCACGCCAGATCGTTACGCGCGGTCACCGCGCCCGCGATGCCCAGCAGGGCGTCGAAGAAGTCGTCGTAGTCGGACGGATCGTTGCGCGTGACCACCCCCGCCTCGATCGCCCCGTTCTCGCGTGACGCGCGGTAGTACGCAATGGTGTCACGGTCGCGCAGCACGAGGTCGCCGAGGACCAGCGGCGACGCGGCCAGGGTCTGCTCTCGCGCGGCCCAGGTCTCGGCGTCATCGGCCCCGAGGCCGAGCCGGGTGAAGTACTCGCGGCGAACGCCGCTGATGAGGGGGGTCAGCCGCTCATCGGCCTGCTTCTGGAAATCGGCTGCCTGGGCTTCTTCGAGCGTGACCTCGAGCCGACGCCGCACAATGTTCAACATCGCTGTTACGACCTCTCCCGTCTCCCTTGGGACTTGCCGGCTGCGGCGGGCCGCGACACTCATGGTCGCCTGTCTCTCTGCTGCCTGCCGGCGGGCACCGCCTCTCTGGGCACCGCAGCGATGCGGTCAGAGGGGCGCGCAAGGGAAGGGTGTTCGTGGCCCTCCCTTAAATTCCTCGTCGAGCCGTCGCCCTGCACACAGGCAACGGAGAGCCGGGCTCAGATCGACGGCCGCGGCAGGGCTGTGCGGGATGTCGCAGGGGGAAGCCGCGCCGACTCGGCCTCGTCTTCGACGGCGAGGTCTCGACGGCCGAGCTCGCGCCAGGCGCGCGCTCGGGCACGCCACCCCTCGGCATCGTCAGGACGCGCGCGGATGTATCGCGTGAGCAGGCGCTCCGCTTCAGCAGGGCGCCCGAGCTCGATGAGGGCCACTCCTCCCAGGTGCAGGGCGCGGACGCTCTGCGGCGCCAGCTCGAGGGCGCGCTGGGCGTCCGGCAGGGCGCTCGACGGCTCCCGCATCGTCAGGCGCGTGGCCGCCCGATTGCACCATGTGAGGGGCAGCGCCGGATCGATGCGCAGCGCCTGTCGCAGGTCTGCCAGCGCCTCATCGAAGCGCTCGAGACGCGTGAGGACGCGCGCGCGGTCGTTGTAGGCAAGCGCACTGTCCGGATCGAGCTCGACGCAGCGCGCGTAGTCGGCCAGCGCACGCAGCGGGCTGTCGAGCGCCCCTTCGTACAGAGCAGCGCGGAAGCGGAGGATCTCTGTCGATCGCGGATCTCGCGCGAGTGCGCGGTTGAGATCGTCGAGGGCCCGCCGCGGATTGCCCAGCATGGCATGGGCCTGACCGCGGAATGCGTAGACGGCAGGCTTGCGCGGATCGAGCTCCACGGCACGATCGAGATCGGCGAGCGCGCGCTGGCGCTCGCGCTCGCGCTCCTTCGTGTCTGCCTTCGCATCCGGCCTCGTGTCCGGCGTCGAGGCCGGCCTTCGCGTCGACCGCGGCCGCAGCGGCGGCTCGAGCGAGATCAGCAGGCGCGTCCAGCCACACAGTGCATGGGCGCGCACGTCATCAGGTCGCAGGGAGGCCGCCTCTTCGAACGCGCGGAGGGCTTGTCGCAGATCACCGCGCTCAAGCCAGCCGATGCCCTGCTCGACCCGCTCGGAGCGGGGCTGCGCGGCGATCGGCAAGACCGCGGAGAGGGCGAGGAGGGTGAGCATCGCGAGGAAGCACGCCCGCCACGACATCCTTGCGGTCGAACGGCGCGACAGAGGGGAAGGAGACATGCGACGCTTCTGCTTCTTGCGGCGGCCAGGGCGGTCCTGCGCCGCTCCGAGAGCCCACCTTCCTGGGCAGGATTTGTACCGGCCCCCTTTGAAACCCGGGCGGCGTCCGCGAGGCACATCAGCGAGGAGGTGAGCCCCACTGAAGGCGGTGGTCATGGCTGGAGGCGAGGGCTCTCGCCTGCGCCCCCTCACGTGCAATCGCCCCAAGCCCCTCGTCCCGCTCTGCAACAAGCCCGTGATGGAGTACATCATCGAGCTGCTGAAGCGCCACGGGGTCGACACCGTGATCGTCACCCTCCACTACCTCGCCAACGAGATCGTCTCGTACTTCGGCGACGGCTCCGACTGGGGCGTGCAGATGATCTACTCGGTGGAGGACGAGCCCCTGGGCACCGCCGGCAGCGTGAAGAAGGTGGAGTCGTACCTCACCGACACCTTCATCATCATCAGCGGCGACTGCCTCACCGATTTCGATCTGAGCCAGGCCGTGGAGGCGCATCGGCAGCGGGCGTCGAGCGCGACGATGGTGCTGGCCCGCGTCGACAACCCCCTCGAGTACGGCGTGGTCATCCTCGACGAGGCGCAGCGCGTGAGCCGCTTCCTCGAGAAACCCTCGTGGGGCGAGGTCTTCAGCGACACGGTGAACACCGGGATCTACGTTCTTGAGCCTGAGGTGTTCGACTACATGGAGGTCGACCATCCGTACGACTTCAGCAAGGACCTCTTCCCGCAGCTGATGGAGGAAGGCCTCTCGGTGCACGGCCACGTGGCGTCGGGCTACTGGAGCGACATCGGAAGCCTGCAGTCATACCGTCAGGCCCATCACGACCTCATCGAGGGACGGGTGCAGGCGACCCTTCCGGGCAAGCGGGCCGCCAAGGACGTCTGGGTGGGGGAAGGGACCGAGATCCACCCGTCGGTGGTGCTCCGGGGTCCCGCCGTCATCGGCCGCAACTGCCGCATCAAGCAGGGCGCCGAGGTCGAGGAGCTGTCGGTCATCGGCGACAACTGCATGCTCGAGGAAGGCGCGAGCGTACAGCGGTCGGTGCTCTGGAACAACGTGTTCGTGGGGCGCAAGGCGAAGGTCACGGGGTCGACGGTGTGCCGTGGCGTGACCATCAAGGGCAGCTCGCTGGTGAGCGAGGGGGTGATTCTCGGCGACAAGTGCTTCATCGGAAGCGGCGCGGTGATCCATCCCCAGGTCAAGATCTGGCCCGACAAGAACATCGAGGCCGGCGCCACCGTGAACATGAGCATCATCTGGGGCATCCGCTGGCCTGGGTCGCTGTTCGGGCAGCAGGGAATCTCAGGGCTCGCCAACATCGAGATCACCCCGGAGTTCGCCCTCAAGCTTGGCGCGGCCTATGGCGCCTTCCTTGAGAAGGGGGCCACCGTCACCACCAGCCGAGACGCCCACCCCGCCTCGCGCATGTTCAACCGCGCGCTGATCTGTGGGCTCATCTCGGTCGGGTGCAACGTGCTCGATCTGCGCGTGTGTCCGGCGCCCGTGGCCCGCTACACCATTCGCAGCTCCGGCCTCAAGGGCGGCGTGCACTCCCGGATCGCACCCGAAGACGCCCGCGCGGTGGTCATCGAGTTCTTCGACGCGCGTGGCATCAACACGAACAAGACCGCGGAGCGGCGCATCGAGAACCTCTTCTTCCGCGAGGACTTCCGCCGCACGAGCCTCGACGAGGTCGGGGTCATCGACTTCCCGGCCCGCGCCATCGACCAGTACCAGGAGGGGTTCTTCAAGAAGATCGACGTCGACGTGGTGCGACGCGGTTCGTTCAAGGTAGTCATCGACTACGTGTTCGGCAACCCCTCGCTCGTGCTGCCGGGGCTGCTCGGCAGGCTCGGATGCGAATCGGTGGCCCTGAACGCCTATGTCGACGCGGGGCGCGGCCGCACGGTGCCCTTCGACAGGAACCGCAGCCTGCGCCAGCTCTCCGACATCGTCGCAACCCTCGACGCCCACCTCGGCGTGCTCATGGATCTCGACGCGGAGAGCCTCGTGCTCGTCGATGACAAGGGAACCATCCTCGCCCCCTCGCAGCTGCTGGCGCTCATGGTGATGCTGACCCTTCGGCGCACGAAGAACGCCATCATCGCCGTGCCCCTCACCGCCCCTTCCATGCTCGAGCGCCTGGCCAACGAGCACCAGGGAAAGATCATCCGCACCAAGACCGACGGCCGCTCGCTCATGCACACGGCGCAGCTCGGTGAGAAGAAGATCCACTTCGCCGGACGCGAGACGGGGTCGTTCATCTTTCCCCAGTTCCAGCCATCGTTCGATGCCATGTTCGCGCTGGCGCGGCTCCTCGAGATGATGGCGCAGGAGAAGCTCCGGGTGTCGGAGCTGATGGCGCTGGTGCCCCCGTTCCACCAGCGAGAAGCCACCGTCGACTGCCCGCGGGCCGAGAAGGGGCGCGTCATGCGAACCCTCATCGAGGAGAACCGCGCACGGCCCATCGAGCTCATCGAGGGGGTCAAGGTGTACTTCGACTCCGGATGGGTGCTGGCCATCCCCGATCCGGTCGAACCGACCCTGCGCCTTCTCGCGGAAGGGGCCAGCGATGACGAGGCCCAGGTTCTCGTCGACACCTGGGCCGCACGCGTGAAGACCCTCCTCACCGCCCCCGAGGGCGAGGTTGCCGCGCGCCCGGAGCGACGCACCCGCCAGCAGCGGCTGAACAATGCCCGCACCCTGGCCGAGAGCTCGGCGGTGCCCATCGAGAAGGCCTTCCACTTCTGGACCCCAGGTCGATACCTGGGCGTGCGCGCCACCAGCTTCCGCGAGTTCATCGACACCATCACCTACATCGACCGCGAATCGCTCGAGTACCACATGGCGCGCGGAGATTTCGTGAACTGGCTCGAATACGAGCTGGGCAACAGCGCCCTGGCCAACAAGATGCGCGCACTGGGTGAGCGCGAGCTGCGGGGGGAAGATCTCCGCGGTGAGCTGCTCAAGCTCGTGCGATGAACCTCAGCCCCCACGCGGTCTGTTCGTGACGCGACCAGACCACGCGGGAATCGTCAACAAGGAGGAAGAGGTCTTGACAGACTTCTGGGACGCCTATCGGAATCGCGTGCTGTCGGGCACCACCGCAGCCGACGCCGCCTGCATGATACATCAGAAGGTCGCGTCGACCGGGGTGATGCTGCCCGCCATCACGCGCCCCGCCCACTACCTCGGACACATGTCGACGCTCACCGCCGACTTCGTCAACCACGTGGAGCGTCTCATCGAGACCCCGGTCGAGAGCTCGGCCATGCTCCTGCGCTCG
>RGZZ01000178.1 GCA_010028905.1 Pseudomonadota bacterium
CTCGAACGCGGCACCCCGACCACCCATGACGTGACCACGCTCGACAAGGAGGTGCACGAAGGCATCGACCCTCACGGCGCGCTGGTGTACGTGACAACCCGCCACATCGAGCTGGCCGACTGGAGCCTGGTGGTCAAGGTCGACAAGGAAGACGCCCTGAAACCGATACACGCGTTCCGCGATCTGGTGATGTGGGCCATGGTCGCGCTCACGCTGCTGACCGTGCTGGCGTCGTTCTCGCTCGCCCGCTCGATCACCGAGCCGCTCGAGGCATTCACCCAGGCGGCCCAGAGAGCATCGAGCGGAGATCTGTCGACCCGCGTGCCGGTGACCTCTGGAGACGAGCTGGGCATTCTCGGCAAGGCGTTCAACCACATGTCCGAGCAGCTGGCCGCCATGCAGGTAGGCCTCGAGACGAAGGTCACCGCCCGCACCGCCGAGCTCGAGAGCGCAAACGCGCGCCTCAAGGAGCTCGACCAGCTCAAGTCGGAGTTCCTGGCAACCATGTCACACGAGCTGAGAACCCCTCTGAACTCGATCCTGGGCTTCTCCGACATCTTGATGGGTGAGGAGACGAACCTGGGAGCCGAGAGCCGGGAGCAGCTGCAGTGCATCTACACCTCAGCCCGCCACCTGCTCAAGATCATCGAGGAGATCCTCGAGGTGTCGAAGATCGAGGCCGGTCACATGAACCTCGAGCGCGAATGGGTCTCGGTGGGCGATCTCGTGCGGCAGGCCGCAGATTTCCTGCGGCCTCAGGCCGCGCGCAACCAGCTCGCCCTCAACGTGACCATGGCCAGTCCGGAGCCGATTCTCGCCTACACCGACCCGCACAAGCTGCTGCGGGTTCTGGTGAACCTGATTGGCAACGCCGTGAAGTTCACCCACCAGGGAGGCGTGTTCATCACGGCGCGGCTCGTTCCAGGAACGCTCGACGGTCTGGTGGTGATGGAGATCCGCGACACGGGAATCGGGATTCGCCCCGGCGATCTCTCGAAGCTATTCCAGCCGTTCAGCCAGCTCGACTCGAGCACGCGTCGGCAGTACGAGGGCACGGGGCTCGGGCTCTACTACAGCAAGAAGGTGGTCGAGCTGCTGGGCGGAACCCTGAGCGTCGAGAGCCGGTGGCAGGAGGGCAGCACGTTCACCGTCCGCCTGCAGAGCCGCTCCGCGGAGGCACCGGCGCGGCCCTCGGAGACTGAGCTCAGCGCGTCGTCTGCCGCGTCGCAGAAGATGGCTCAGGGCTGACGTTCTCAAACCGCACGTCCCACATGCGCGCCGTCAGATCCCACGATCCGCTGGCGATGCGACGGCCGTCGCTGGTGAACGCCACCGACGCCACGGCCGACCCGTGCCCCTCGAGCACCCCCATGTCGGTGCCGTAGTCGACGTCCCACAGCCGCACCCGCCCGTCGGCAGCGCCGGTCGCGAGCAACCATCCGACCGGCGCCCAGGCGAGGGTCAGAACCTGTTTCTCGTGGCCGGTCAGCAACCGTACCTTGGCGAAGGTGTGCGGATCGAGCAGCATCACCCGAGAATCGCTGCACGCACACGCGAGATACCTGCCATCTGGCGAGTAGGCCAGCGCGCGAATCGTTACGCCGCCAAGGGTCTGCGGCGAGAGACGCTGCAGCAGGGTTCCGTCGCCGACGTTCCAGACGGCGAGATCGCCGAAGGCAGAGGCCAGTCTCGTGCCATCGGGTGAGAAGGCCAGGGCGCGAGGCAGGTGCCCGGGGGCCGAAAGGGTCTGCAGGTGCGTACCCGTGACGCCGTCCCAGAGACGCACGGTGCCATCGAGGGAAGCGCTGGCCAGGACATCGCCGGACGTGGAGAAGGCGAGGGACGCCACCTGATCAGTATGGCCGCTGAGCAGGCGTACCTTCTGCGCTCCCTTGACCTCCTGGAGATGAACGCTGCCATCGATGCCCCCGAACGCAATCATCAGGCCGTCAGCGGAGATCAGGGCGCACGAGTTGGCGACACGAACGCTCTCCTTCTGCTTCACCTCGGTGCGGGTCTCGACATCCCACAGACGAACGTCATAGCAGCCCGTCATGAACTGCGACCCGTCCGGAGAGAAGCAGACCGAGTGACACATGCCGTTTGTCACGAAGCGATGCAGGAGCTCGGTCTTGACCACGATGCCACGGGTCTGCTCAGGGCCTTCGTCCGCCTTGCCGTCCGGCGAGCCTGCGTCGCCTCCGGAGAGCATTCCGCGCATGGAAGCCGCCGATTCCGGCCGGTCCTTGGGATCGACCTGCAACGCCTTCGAGATGACCGCATCGACGCGTTCCGAAACGTGAGGCGCCAGCGCCCGGACAACCTCGAACACCGGCTCTCGGGCCGGCGATCGGCCGGTGAGAAGCTGGTGAAGGATGGCGCCAACCGAATAGAGGTCTGAGCGCAGCTCGGCGTGTCCCGCCTCGACCTCCGGCGGGCAGTAGCCCACTGCCTCAGGCGGCACGGATATCGGGCCCCCGCGAAGCGCTCGGCCATGTCCGAGATCAATCAACCGCACCCGCCCCGGAAGAGGCGCCGCCGTGCCATCGCGTTCGGTGGGCGAGACCACCACCGCGCCCGGATGGAGGCCGCAGTACATCAGCGGAGGGGTCTGCTGATGCAGCAGCATCAGCATCTCGAGAAGCTGGTCGGCGAGGGCGCACGCTCTTGCCTCATCGAGCCCCGGGCTTCCCTCGCGCTCGAGGAGGGCGGAGAGGCTCTCCCCCTCCACGAGCTCTGCCACGAGATACTGGCAGCCGTTGTCGTTGAAGGTCTCGATCACCGTCGGCAGACCGGGATGATCGATGGCGCTCAGCATCTGACCCTCGGCCACCGCGCGAACCCCGGCATCCTGGCGCTCCTTCTCCGAGCGCCCCGGCAGGGGAACCTCCTTGACCACCCAGGCCTTCTGCCGAGTCGTGTCCCACACGCGGTACGACGTACCCACCGCGTGGAGCGAAAGCGTGCCGAGAATGACGTAACGACCACGCAGAACGGTGCTCGTGGCCAGGGCGCTGAACAAAGAGCCGCACCCCGCGCAGTAGCGTGCCGTGAGCGGGTTGAAGTACTTGCACGAAGCGCACGGCATGGCGTCTGAGGTGGGGCCGGGCGGACGCACGAGGCCCTTGGCACTGTCGGCGGAGCTGAGCAGCACATTGGGGCGCTGCTCCTGGGCCTCTTCGGCCCGCTTCGGATCCGGCTTGCCGGATTCGGCGCGGGCGGCCCGCACCAGCTCCTGCAAGGCGCGGGCCGCCTGGTGCATCGCCTTGCCGTTCGACGCCTGGAGCACCATGAGCCACCCGCTTGGATGGCTGATCGACAGCTCACCGTACTCGCAGATGGAGACGTGCTTGACCTCGTCCGGATGCTCGCTGCCGTCTTGCACGAAGCGCCACTGCTCCTCGAGCACGCGCGTGTCGAGGGCCGGGGCCTCCCACTCGGCATGACGCACGATGGACGCCTCGACAATGAGGTCGTCATAGGCCAGGGCCTGCAGCTTGTTCTCCTGCTCGAGGAGAATGCAGTCGGGCAGGAAGAAGACCCGCTGCGGTCCCGCGACGACCCCCCAGATCTCGAGGTTGAGCGTCAGGTTCCGCGGTGCGCTGCGCAGGCAGCGAGCCGCCAGACGCGGCAGGGGCACCTCACTGGCCTCTTCCGCCGCCGTGGTGCGGGCACTCATCTTCCAGAGCCGCTCCATCTCCGACAGGTAGGCCCCGAGGGTGTTGGCGCAGGCGAGCCGCTGCTCGATGTCGGGACGATGGAGATCGTAGACCAGCTGCACCGTGCCCCGCTGCTCGCTCCATCGCTTGATGGGCACCCCGGCGGCCAGGGCGAGGAGCATGAGGGCTACCAGCACGAGCAGCCCGGTGAGCCCAGGGGGATTCACCAGGAACGTGGCCAGCGACCCGAGCGCGATGATGACGGTGACGGTGGACAGGTACGGAATGAAATAGTCGGGGCGAGCCGTCACCTCGTCAAGACGGTTGATGAGCTCGTTCCCTCCGGTGTACAGCACCGATCTGACGGGCGCCATCGCCGACGGGTGTGGCGATGTGGACTCAGCACCTGCGCTCACGGTCTTCAACATGTGCAATGTAGCAACGCACGCCACCTGCTTCAAGAGCGCAGGCGCACACAACGCTGCAACAGGGCGCGGAGGTTCCCGTGCCGCCTGACCAGAATGGACACCGCATGCGTGAAGGCAGAGCGCGCGGTCTGCTGCTCCTCCTGGCAGGCGCCGCGGTCTTCGCGATGCTGTATGGGCCGGCAATGGGGGTCCCCTTCTGGCACGACGACTTCATCTGGATAGCGCGAGCCCTGGCCCCCCATGGGCTCGACGACCTGTTCGCGGTGCGCCACTTCAACTTCGCGCGCCCCACGACCGTGCTCTGGTACCATCTCCTCGCGCCGCTCTGCGGTACAGACCCCATCCCGTGGCGGCTGGCCTCGTCGGCGCTGCTGCTGTCCACCGCGATCGCACTTGCCGCGCTGACCCGCGACGACGACGGCAGCGACTCGAGCGCCTTCGCCGCCGCCCTCTTCTTCGTGGCGGCGGCCCACCACTGGGAGCTGGTGTACAGTGCCGCCGCGGTGGGCGATCCACTGACAGGCCTTTTCACCCTGCTGGCGCTCCTTGCCATGAACCGAGACAGATCAGCGCCCGCCACGCGATGGAAGGTGGGGAGCCTCATCGCGATCACCCTCGCCGCGGGTGCCAAGGAGAGCGCCTGCGTGGCGCCGCTGCTGGTGATGGCGCACGAGGTGCTGTGCGGCGGCCCGCTCCGTGAGGCGCCGAGACGCGCGCGCCGCGCCATCGGCCCCGTTGCCATGACTGCTGTGGTGCTGGGCCTCGATGTCTGGCTGGTGAGCCAGACGGGACGCCCGGTGCCCCACCCCGCACTGTCGGCTGACATGCTGGGCGCGTGGGGGGCGCAGATCGCCGCGTCGCTGCTGACGGTGCCGCTGCGAGACACGCTCCTGCCGCACACCGACGTCGTCGGGCGGGCCGCGCTCGCGACCTGGAGCCTGCTGCTGCTGGGCAGCCTGGCCTGGGAGCGCAGCGAGACGCAACGACGCGTCACGTTCGCGCTGACCTGGATCGGCCTGTCGTGGACTCCCTACATCATGCTGGCGAACGGTCACCTCGATCAAGACCGCTACGGCTATCTGCCCTCCATCGGCACGGCCCTGCTGCTCGGCGCGCTCATCGACCGCTGGCGCACCGGGTGCGCGAGGCTCACAGGCTGGCGACGCCCCGTCGCGACAGGCACCGGGCACGTCTGCGTGCTGGCGCTGCTGACCTGGAACGCGCACTGCCTGATCGTGTCTCGCGAGTCGCTCCGCAACTGGCTCGGGCAGCGGGGCAGCGTGGCTGATCGCGTACGGGAGGTAGCCAGGTGCTGCCCCGCCGACGCGCCCGTCTATGTGTTCAACGACCCTCGGATGTGGCACGAGGGCGGATACGCGTTTGCCCTGTACGGCGGCCACCCCCTCATCCAGGTGCACGACGGCTTCGACTTCCTCGAAGACCGCCCTGGCCTCCATCGCGGCCTGCTGTGGGATCACGAGGCGGCCCGCTTCACCGATCTGGGAACGCTCCCCGCCACCCGCGGCGACGAGATCGACGCCCCACCGAACGAGCTCCTCCCCCTGCGGCGATGGCGCAGGGACGACCTGCTCGAGTCCTCAGTGGGCCGCTTCAGCACGTCCGGGACGGGGTGGCTGACGCTCGAGACGCGAGACCCGTCGGCGTGGCGCTACTACCGGATCTGGGTGCGCTATCGGGTGCACAGCGCCGTCGACAATCCACGCATGGGGCTGGGCTGGTCGAGCCAGAAGGAAGGCCCGTTCTCGCCCGAGTGCGCGGTGTGGGCGACGCTGGTCTGCGACGGCGAGATGCACGAAGCGGCGTTCTTCCCGTGGATGCGCGAATCGTACTGGAGGGGGGGAAGCGTGCAACGTCTCCGGCTGTGCCCCGCCGACCAGCCCGCCGAGGTCGAGATCACCGAGATCCATGCCGATGCGCCGTCGCGCCGCCCGCAGCGCGTGCGGGTGGAATGACCGGGAACCCGGCCCTTGCGCCCAGGAGCGAAAACAAGTAGTATGCGGGGAACGTCTCGCCGCAGTGCCCGAGATACGGGTGCGAGAGACTGGAAGGATGGACCATGAGAGCCGAGCCCACCGCTGACTCCCCCGCCTGCCCGCCAGAGGGCGACGCCATCGATGACAGCCTGCCCGGTCTCGTGGGGGAACGGCTGAGCCGAGAGGCCTTTCACCAGCTCGCCGGCATCCTTGCGGGCATCAGCTATGTGAAGGTCGTTGTCGAGCGTCGCACCACGCCGGCACGGGTGCACTTCATCAATGATCGGCGCTACAAGTTCCACTCCGACTACATCGCCGAGAACGTACTCGGCATCAGCGTGGCCGAGCTCGACAACCGGATCGACGCGTTCAACACCGAGAACTACCAGAGCGACGATCGCCGCTTCCTGCTGGGAACCGTGGCCCTGCAGAAGGGCGCCGAGCTCTTCTACACGCTCGAGACCGTCGAGATCGACACCATGGGGCGCGACCTCGTCATCGAGTTCTACCGCGCCGTGCGCGCCAGCCTCGACCGCGATCTGCCGCTGCTGTTCAAGCTCGCCAACCACATGCAGGAGGCCATCGGCCGCGAGACCGACGCCAAGACCCTGCCCCGCATCTCGGCCCACGAGCTCACGGCATCGGCATCGTTCATCGCGCTGAACCCCGGAGAGGCCGAGGGCCGCCTGCGGGTGTTCGAGAACGAGGAGGCCTATCGACGCGAGCGCGCAACCCTCGAGTGGTACGACATCATCGCGATGCGTCGCGTGCCCGACGACATCCCCCGCCTGTCCGGCATCATCAACGCCGAGCACACCACCCCGCTCTCGCACACCAACGTTCTCGCGTCCGGCTGGAACGTGCCCAATGCGGTGCAGCTCGGCTTCTTCGAGCACGCCGCGGCCCAGCAGCTCAGCGGATCGTGGGTGCGCTACCGGGTCGACGCCGACGCCTCGGCCATCTCGCTGTCGCGCATCGAAGCCCCGAAAGGCGAGCTGCGCCGCCCATCGTGGGCCGTGCATCACATCCAGCTGGAAGAGCCGGAGACCGTTCTCTCGCCCATCGTCGAGCTGTCGTCGCTACGCATGAGCGACCGCAACCGCTACGGCACGAAGGCGGCCAACCTGGGAGAGCTCTATCACGTGCTCGAGCACGGCTCCGACCGCCTGCTCGGCTTCTACAAGGTGCGCCGGCCGCCGCGCCCCCACCTCCTCGGCCTGCTGGCCCGCTACCTGGGCGTTCCCGAACCCGCCGACGCCCGGGACACGGCCGCCCTGGCCAAGGCCGCGGCCGAGTTCCTCGCGGCCAGCGTGAAGGTGCCCCGCGGCATCGCGCTGCCGTTCTCGATACAGCAGCGCTTCCTCGAGTCGTCACCGCGCATCCAGCAGACCATCGGCCGCCTGAAGATGGCACTCGAGCTCGGCGCCCGCGAGGTCGAGCCGCTCTGCGTCAAGCTTCAAGAGCTGATTCGCACCACGCGCCTCGATGATGGGCTGCGCGAGGAGATCGACGCCCAGATCACCCAGCATCTCTTCGGGGTGTCGTCGTTCGTGATCAGAAGCTCGTCGAACGCCGAGGACATCGAGCACTTCTCGGCGGCCGGCCTGTACGAGAGCATCGCCCACGTCTCGACGGCCGACACCCTCTTCCAGAGCATCAAGGAGGTCTGGGCCTCGGTGGTCTCTCCCCGCAGCGTGCGCCTGCGCGAAGAGGTGGGCATCTCGCTCGACGCGGTCTACATGGGGGTCATCGTGCAGGAGCAGCTCGAGGCCGACATAGGCGGCGTTCTGGTCACCACCAACCCGGCCAACCGCGCGGGCGACTACCGCAACGTGTACATCAATGTCTCGAAGCGCCCGGACGCCGTGGTCGACGGGTCGGCGATGCCCCTGCAATATCTCTACAACACCCTCGAGGGCGGTGGACGAACCCTCTCGCTGGGCGACGCCGAGCGAGACCTCGACGACGAAGCCAAGGACACCCTGCAGCGTCTCGCCTTCGCCGGGCGCCTGCTGCAGGGGCACTACTCGCCGGACTACACGTTCAGCGTGCCGGTCGACATCGAATGGCTGGTGGGGCCGGAGGGCCTCACCCTCTTGCAGCTGCGGCCGTATTCGAAATGACCGGTTCGCCTTCGCGAACCGGTGAGGAGAGCGATTCGCCTTCGCGAACCGGTGAATGCGAACGCCTCGATGCACCGTCGCGAATCGAGGAGAGTGCGATGCGCGGGGTTCGCGCCTACTTCGTCTTCCAGCTGTTCTTCTCGCTGCTGCTGTGGACCCCCATCTTCTACGCCTACCAGGTGCGCATGGGGCTCAGCGACGCCCAGATCTTCGGCATCCAGAGCATCTACTACGCCGCCTTCTGCCTGTTCGAGCTGCCAACCGGCTGGCTCGCCGACACGGTAGGCCATGCCCGCTGCCTGCGCTGGGGCGCAGCCGTGCTCGTCGCGGCCAACCTGCTGCCGGTGGTCTGGCCCACCTACGTCGGCTTCCTCTGGCACTGGCTGGGCATCGCCCTGGCGCGGTCGCTTGTCTCGGGGGCGTCGAGCGCGTGGCTCTACGAGTATCTCCGGCGGTTTGGCAAGCCCGAGGGGTTCAAGGAGATCGAAGGGCGCGCACGCGCGCTGGGGCTCGTGGGAAAGGTGGTGGGCTGGGCCGGTGTGGGCTACCTCATGGACTGGCACGTGACCCTTCCCTACACCCTCACCGCGCTGGCCGCGGCCATCTCGTATGTCTACGCGACCCGCCTGCCCGTCAACGTCGGCTCGGCATCGGTGGACGGCCCTGCATCAGAGGCTCGAACAAGGGAAGCAGACGCCGCGCCCTCCATGAAGGTCAGCGCCGCAACAGATGCCGAGGCGTCTGCGCCCGTCTGGTGGGCGGTCGGGAAGGTGCTGATGACCAGCCCGTTCCTCGTTCTGGTGATCGCGCAAGGCGTGGCGAGCTTCGTGCTGCAGCGCATCGTGCAGGTGAACCTCTTCCAGCCGGTGCTCGAGGTGCGGGGCCTGGGCAGCGGGGCCTGTGGCGTGGTCATGGCGGTGAGCACGCTCTTCGAGGCGGCGGGATCAGCCTGGCCCAACGCGCTTCGCAGCCGGATGACCGATCTCTCGGCCGTGTTCTTCCTCACCACCGCACTCGCGGCATCGACCGCGGGGATCGCCCTGAGCGGCGCATGGGGCGCCGTGAT
>RGZZ01000179.1 GCA_010028905.1 Pseudomonadota bacterium
ATGGACGTCGGTGCTCTCGAGGACACGCCCGTATCGATCGTGCAGCACGTACACCAGCGTCGGCGCAGGGAGCTGCGCCTCATTGCCGTCGATCCGATAGGAGATCGGCACGTGGCGGAACAGCGCGTGGAAGCTCCCGTCAGACGCCTCGACATCGAGCACCCGCATCTCGAGACGCGCCTCCTGCTCCTCTCGCTGCGCGGTGGCGAAGCGAGGTCCCCCGTCGGCGACTCGATCGATGACGACCATCGACGACCAGGCGACGCAGAGGCCGCGCGAATATCCGTAGACGAGATCAAGGCCAGACGGCCAGGGCGGTTCCGGAAGGATGAGGGTTCGCTCGGGGGGGTCGAGAGTCAAAGGCGTTCCCCTTCGGTGTGCTGTGCTCCTGGTTTTGAGCACAGCGGGGACCTATCCTGCGTGACGCATGTAGTAGGGGGCGTTCCCGCTGGCGTCGATGGCATTGAGATGCTGCCGGGCCTGCAGGCTGTGCTGCGCGCTCTCCACCACCGCCGCGCGCTGCAGCGAGGCGAAGGCCGAAGGGATCTGGAGGGGGCTGGGCGGGGCATACGACAGCGCAGGCTGCGCAAGCGACTGCTTGACGCGGCTGTCGAACGCGCTGCTGTCGGCCTGCCAGATCGCGGTATAGGCGTTGTAGAGCGACATCTGGTCAGCCGAGCCGGGCTTCGACTGATCGAACGCCACGTTCGCCCCGGCAGGGCCGATCACGGGAACGCCGATGCCGATGAGCTTGCCCCGACCGCCCATCTGACCCGCATCGACGCCGTCGAGCGCGATCTTGCCGTTGCGGCTCTCCACCTGCATCTGCATGTAGATCGAGGCTGCCGAGACCTGCCTGACCTCGGCGTCGTTCGCGTTGTAGCCCTTCGCACTCGCATAGCGGTCGCGGATCTGGTCAAAGGGAAGCGCGAAGCGGTTCTCGAGGGCCTTCTGGAAGTCGCCCTCTCTCGACCAGGCCGAAAGGCCCGGCATTCCAGCGCCCACACCGAAGGCCTTCGGGTTCTCGACGAGCCGTTCGATATCGGTCTTCTGGGGAATCGACGCCAGGGCCGCAACCGCGGCGGTGGGGTTCATCGCGCGGGCCGCCGAGGACACCGCCGGCTTCGTGGCGGGGGAGCACGCACCCTGGAAAGGGACGGCCTGCGACGACACGGCGTCCTGCCCTGTGAGCGAGCCGAACATCGACGAGAGCATCGCCAGCATCGGGAGCATCTCCATCATCTGCATCGCCATCTGCATCATCATCGGGTTCATCATCATCGGGTTCATCATCATCGGGTTCATCAGGGAGTCGCCCATCATCGGAAGGCCTTCACCCTGGCAGTCGCAGCCTGATGCCTCTTCGAACGTGTCGATGGGGGCCTGGATGAGCACCGCCATCATGGTCGGCGTGCCCCCCATCTGCGCGCCAGGGGCGAAGGGGGCCGGGGGGGCTTGAAGTGTGGAGCCGATCGCGTTGAGCATCATCTGAGAGACCTCCGTTTCAGTTCTTCCTCGTGAGCTCAGTATACGCAGCTCGTTTGTCCGTCTCGAGAACGGCGTGAGAACAGATTGTTGCCAGGGTGTTGAAGACGTGTTGCCAATTGTTGACGGTTTGCGACGAGATGTGAACACGCCCCGTCAGAGGGCGCCAGCGCGTCACCGGAAGCCCCCCCGCGCGAGACAGGGCGCTAGCGCCGCCCCCCAACCAGCGAAGATGTGCAAGGCAGCCCTGCAGGATCGACGCCGCGGGTCGTGAATCGCACGGCGTGACACACTACTGCAAGGTCTGCTGCCGCAAGCTCTCCCTCGACCGCTTCACCTCGGCGGGGCGGCGCGCCCGCGTCTGCAAGACGTGTCAGAAGCTCCCCGCGAGCGAGCAGCATCGACGCCAGAGCCTCGATGAGCTCGAAGGGTTCGTTCGCCAGAAGAACCTGAGTGCAACCAACGTCGCACGGCTTCGCGTGCTCTGCGGCTCCAGCGAGGCTGAGGTGGTGGAGAAGGCGCTGGTGCTGCTCGAGGTGGCGCGCGTCCATCCTCACCTGAGCAAGCGCGTCGAATGGCTCGAGGCGAACCAGCCCGCGCTGCGCGAACGATACGAACAGGCGTTCGGAGGGGTAGCCCCCGCAGAGGAGGCGGCTCCCGAAGCCCCCCCTCCAGCGAACTGATCCGCTCCATCGAGTAGGGAACCCCCCCCTCGAAAGCAAATCTTTCCTTGCAGCGGCCGGATGGCCGCAACTCGAGGGAGCACACATGGCTCGCACCAAGGCCCGCATCATGGTTGTCGACGACGATCGCACGAACGGCGCCGTCATCGCACAGCTGCTCAAGGTACAAGGGTACGACGTCACGGTCGCCGAGAATGGCACCCGCGCGCTCGAGCTTGCGGGCACGAAGAAGTTCGACCTCGTGCTGCTCGACCTGCGCATGCCCGACATCGACGGCCTCGAGGTACTGCGCGCCATCCGCGAGAACGCCGCCATCCGCGTGCTTCCCGTCATCATCATGACGGCGAGTCACGAGAGCTCCGACGCGGTGGCCGCGCTCAAGCTGCAGGCCAACGACTACGTGACCAAACCGGTCGACTTCACGGTGCTGCTCGCGCGAATCGAGAAAGAGCTGGCCCTGAAATCCGCCGAACAGGCCCTGCGCGAGAGCGAGGAGCGCTACGCCCTGGCCATGCGCGGCGCCAACGATGGCCTGTGGGACTGGAACCTGCTCACCGACACCGTCTACTACTCCCCTCGCTGGAAGCTCATGCTGGGCTACGAGGAGCACGAGATCGGCAGCGCACCGTTCGAATGGCGCAAGCGGGTGCATCCGGAAGACCTCGAGAAGCTCGACCTCGCCCTAGAGCAGCACAAGTCCGGCCAGCGACCGTACTTCGAGTGCGAGCACCGCATGCTCAGCAAGCAGGGGAACTACCGCTGGGTGCTGTCGCGCGGCGTGGCGGTGCGTGACGCCGAGGGGAACGCCACGCGCCTCGCCGGCTCACAGACAGACGTCACCGCCCGCACCGTGTACGACCCGCTGACCGGCATGCCCAACCGAATCCTGCTCGTCGAGCAGCTCGTGCGCGCGCTGGCCCGCGCGCGCCGCCGTCCAGGCTACCACTACGCAATCCTGAGCGTGAACATCGACAACTTCAAGATGTACTACGACAGCCTCGGGCACGCCCTGGCCGACCAGCTCGTCGTGGCGCTCTCCCGGCGGCTCCAGGAGGCCCTGCGCATGGGCGACTCCATCGCCCGGCTCGAGTCAGACGAGTTCGTCGTGCTGCTCGATGATCTCCGCAGCCTCGATGACGTGCAGCGGGTGGCGGCCCATCTGCTCGAGGTGGTGCGCACCGCGGTCACCCTCGGCGGAAAGGAGATCTACCCGAGCGCCAGCATTGGCATCACCCAGTCGACGGGGGCGTACGAGTCACCGGAAGACGTGCTCCGCGATGCCCAGATCGCCGCTCACCACGCGCGAACCCTGGGGGGAGGGCGCATCGAGATGTTCGACTCCGCGATGCAGACCCGGATGGCCCGCCGCCTCCACATGGAGACCGTGCTGCGCCAGGCCCTCGAGAATCGTTGGTTCCGAACCTTCTACCAGCCCATCATCTCCCTCCAGACCGACAAGATCGTGGGCTTCGAGGCGCTGATCCGGCTGCAGCACCCCGAGATGGGGCTCGTGCCGCCCTTCGAGTTCATTCCGGTTGCCGAAGAGACCGGACTCATCGTGCCCATTGGCGCGTGGATCCTCGAAGACGCCTGCGCGCAGACCGCCCGCTGGAAAGAAGAGCTGGGCGTCGAGCTCTCGATCAGCGTGAACCTGTCCACCCGCCAGCTGGCCCTGCCAGACTTCCTCCGTCAGGTCGACGCAACCATCGAGCGTACGCGAATACTTCCGCAGCACCTCCATCTCGAGGTGACAGAGAGCGCGATGATGGAGAACAGCGAGGTGGCACGCGGCGTGCTGCAGCAGCTGCGCAACCGCGACATCGGCGTCAGCATCGACGACTTCGGCACGGGCTACTCATCGCTCAGCTACCTCCAGCGCTTCCCCATCGATCGGCTGAAGGTCGACCGCGCCTTCGTGCAGCGCATGGAGACCGAGGAGGACAGCGCCAAGATCGTGCAGACCATCGTTCTCCTGGCGCACAACCTCGGGATGCGTGTCGTGGCCGAGGGCGTCGAGACGGCGGCGCACGTCGAGGCGCTGCGCGCCCTGAACGTCGAGTTCGTGCAGGGCTTCTACTACTCGAAGCCCGTTGACGCCGACGCCGCGCAGGGACTCGTGGTGAAGAACCACGGGTTCGCCGCGGCGCCATCACCTGCGCCCGTGACCGGACGCGAAGGCTGACCGTGGCAGGCAGCGGAACAACGCAGCCGCCTATCCCCCCCGCTGACGACGCGGCCGAAGACGAAGCAGATGACCGACGCAGCGCGCTGATCTATCTTCTTGTCAGCCTCATTCCCATCTGGCTGTTCGTTCTGGTGCGCAATCTCGATCTGCGCACCGACCCGGTCATCTACCTCGTTCTCGAGGCCAGCTGCGCCTCGCTTGCCATGGCCTGCGGAATGCTCGCCCTGTTCCGAAGCCGCGCCCCCTCTGACACGCGACTCTTCTTCATCGGCACCGGCTTTCTCGGCACCGCGCTGTTCGAGTGGTTCAACGCCATGGTCGTTCTCCCGTTCCACGTCGGCCTCGACGGCAGCCTCGATCAGGCCGCGCGCGTGGGCGACGTGGCCCCCCTCATGTTCCTCTCGGTGCTCACGCTCATCGCCGCTCACTGCCGACCTGGCGACCGCCAGGCCGCGGAAGCGGAGCGCCGGACCTCGCCCGTGGTCACCGCCGCCGCCCTGGTCGTCACGCTTCTGGTGGGATGGAGCCTGGCGCGAGGCATCCCTAGTCGCGTGCTCCCCGCGCCGCTCGAGCTACTGCCGATCCCGGCACTGGCGCTCTCCCTGATCGTCTGGCTCCGCGCGGGACAGTGGGCGCGCCATCCACGGGATCACTGGATGGTGATCTTCCTGATCCTCCTGATCGCGGCGCAGGCCCCCTTCCTGGCTTCCGCCGTGTCTCCGGCCGACCCCGCCTCCGCGCTCGGCCACCTGCTCCGCCTGGTGGCCTATCTCGGCGTGCTCGCAAGCCTGCTCACCGATCTGCAGCGCATGCAGCAATCGCAGGAGAAGCTCCAGAAGCTCGAGTCAGAGGTATCGCAGCGAAGCCAGCTCCAGCTCAACCAGCTGCGGGATCGCACCCAGCAGCTTGAGCAGCTCAACCACAGCATGCGAGGGCTCATCACCGACCGCGACTTCGCCCAGCGCGAGCTCGAGAAGGCGCGCCTGGCGGCGGAGACCGCCAACCGCGCCAAGAGTGACTTCCTGGCCACCATGAGCCACGAGATCCGCACCCCCATGAACGGCATCATCGGCATGCTCGAGCTGCTGGCGAGCACCCGCCTCACCCAGCGCCAGCGCGATTCGGTGCAGATCGCGCGCTCGAGCGCCGACGCCTTGCTCACCCTGCTCAACGACGTTCTCGACCTGGCTCGCATCGAATCGGGACAGCTCACCCTCGAGACCGTGCCGTTCGATCTGCGCAGCATGGTGGCGCAGGCCGCCGAGATCGTGTCGTTCGCGGCGGCGACCAAGGGCCTTGACTTCGTCGTGCGCCACGCGCCGGGCGCTCCTCGCTTCGTGAAGGGCGACCCGATCCGGCTGCGCCAGATCATCATCAACCTCGTGGGCAATGCAGTGAAGTTCACCGAGCGCGGCATGGTCTTCATCGACGTCGTACCGGCGGAACCGCCGCCTCGCGCTGAGTCGGAGCCCGCCCCCGTCGATGATGATCGGGTGGGCACGATGATCTCGGTGCACGATACGGGCATCGGCATTCCCCAGGAGAAGCTGGAGGTGATCTTCGCCCGCTTCTCGCAGGTCGACGCCTCCACGGTGCGTCGCTTCGGCGGATCGGGCCTGGGGCTGGCCATCACACGGCAGCTCTCTCGTCTGATGGGGGGCGACGTGAGCGTGACGAGCGAGGCGGGCAAGGGATCGACGTTCATCGTGCATCTGCCGTTCTCCCCCGATCCCGACGGCACGTCTCCCTCCGAGCCGGAGCTGGGACCGCTCGCCGACAGCCGGGTGCTCATCGTCGATGACAACGAGACCGTGCGCAATGTCGTCGGGGAGACACTGAGCGCCTGGGGGCTGACCCACAGCAGCTGCGGCGATGTCGAAGGGGCCTGGCAGCTTCTGCAAGAGGCGAGCACGACAGGCCATCGGTACCATCTCGCCCTTCTCGATGCCACGCTGCCGGAACCGGGAACCACGGAGCTGATGCGTCGCATGGCAACCGACGCATCGCTGGGCGACACGCGCGTCGTCGTTCTGTCGAGCTGGCGCGACGCCCGCAACACAAGCCTGATGCACGCAGGCGTGGAGTGCGTGTTCCACCCGCTGCGCACCGACAACCTGCTGCAGGTGCTGGCACGCGCGAGATCGGTTGCGCTGCCGGCCCAGGAGATGACACTCGCCGACTCGGCTGTGGCTGTCGCTGTGACGCTCCCCGCCACGCTGGCCTCGCCTGAGCCCATCAGCACCGATGAGCCGACTGACGCACCGCAGGCCGGCGCAGAGCATCGCATCCTGGTGGTCGATGACAATGCCACCAACCAGAAGGTTGCCGTGTCGCTGCTCGAACGCCTGGGCTTCCCCGCCGATGTGGCCGGCAACGGCCTCGAAGCGCTGGCCATCCTCGATCGCGCGCCGGTGACCTACAAGCTCATCTTGATGGATCTCGAGATGCCCGAGATGGACGGCTGCACCGCCACCATCGAGATTCGCAAGCGCTACGCGGGGTGGCAGCAGATCCCCATCGTGGCCATGTCAGCCAATGCGTACGAGGACGGACGTCGTCGCGCACAGGAAGCCGGGGTTGACGACTACCTGTGCAAGCCGGTCAAGATGCAGGATCTCGAAGACGTTCTCCGCCGCTTCGTCACCGCTGAGGTGAAGCCCGTCGAGATCCCGTCGGAAGACAGCGTCGAGCTGGCCAGCAGCTCGGTGCTCGACGCCGACGCCGCCCGACGCCTCATCATGCTGGCCCAGGCCTCAGGCGACGCCTGGTTTGCCGAGCTGTGCGGAAACTTCGTGAAGGACACCCAGGAGCGCATCGCGTCGCTCAAGACAGAGAGCGAGCGCAACGACACGGCCGCCATGCGAAGCCTCCTGCACACCCTCATCGGCGCCAGCTCCACCATGGGGGCGCGCGATTTCGTCGCCACCTGCAAGCGCATCCAGGAAGCGGTATACGCCTCGAAGGAGGGGGAAGCGCGCGCGCTCATCCTCCAGCTCGAGCCCGAGCTCGAGCGCCTGCGCGAGGAGTTCGACGCACTGCGTCAGCGAATCAACGCGTCAGCCTCAGCCTGAGTTGCCTCCCCCGGAGGCTGCGCGCTGCATGGCAGGGGCGCGGCGGTGCGGGGAGCGCGGCTGCACGTGGCGCCTGCCGGAGAGGTCTGTCCACCACGGTGGCGTGGGGGACATCGGCTTGTCCACCACGGTGGCGTGGGGGACACGGGGCCGCAGCTGCCCGTGGCGCCTGCCGGAGAGGTCTGTCCACCACGGTGTCGTGGGGGACATCGGCCTGTCCACCACGGTGCAGAAGCCTCTCGGGCAGCCCGTGTTCAGCAGGCGAGCCCAGGCGCCCCCGAGCGTGGCATCTCCTCGGGGCTTCACTTGCGTGACGCGCGCCAGGCGCTTGCCAGAAGCCCGAACCGCCGATGGTCATCCGTCCCCATCCCACAGTCTCCCTTGACAAGTGTACAAACGTACACTACCATGGCCATGCAGCACGGCCCGACCGGTGCAGGCGACCTCCCCTGCCCGCCAGGCGTCGCGCCCGCGCGGTCGAGGGTACGATACCCAAGCCGCTGCGCCGCAAGGTCGAGGTCGAGAGCGCCGTGACCCTGTGCTGATTCCGTTCGGGTGCCTCATCCCACCGCTGTTCCCGCACGCCCAGAAAACCCCATGCGCTTTTCCACCCGCCACCTCAAAGAAGGGTGTGCGGCATTTCCTGAACCCCAGGAGGACCCATGCGCTTCGCCACCCTCTACATCCGCGACTTCCCCGTCTGGGTGATCGAGCAGCTCGAGCCGGCGTTGCGCGGTCACGACATCATCGTGCAGCAGAGCGGTCGGGTCGCCGCCCGATCCGAGCGGCTCGAGGCCACCGGGATCGCCTGCGGATGGCCCATCGAGCGCGCCCGCGCGCAAGCGCCCGATGCAATCGTGCGCGCGCATCCCGGCCCCCGGACAAGACTGGCCTGGGACCTTCTCATCGAGGCGCTCGCCACCCGCACACCCTGGGTAGAGCCCGCGCTGAGCGGCGTCTTCATCACGCGGGCTGCAGGCAACGGCGCAGGCGACCTGAGGTCTCCTCGAGCCGGATCCGTCACAGCCTCCCAGGCCCTCGACACAAGCCTGAACGAAGGCATCGCGGTGCTCGCCCCCGTCGACATCGACCCACATGTGCTCGCGCGATGGGCACGGGCGAGCGTGGGGGTCGCCGATGATCGCGCCACCTCTTTCCTGGCGGCCCTGAGCGCCAGGCCCGGTAAGGCTTGCGCCGTGCCGGACAGAGAGGCGACACGCTTCCGCCAGCGACTCCCCCTCGGCCTCCTGAGTGCCGCCGGCGTCTCGGCGAGCGCCCTCGAACGACTGGGCTGGCTCGGATTCAAGACCCTCGGGCAGCTCGAGCGGCTCAGCCTCGCGCAGCTGCGGGCCCAGCTGCCGGAAGGAGAGGCGCTCCACGCCCTGGGGCGTACCGACGATCGACGCCCCGTGGCGATGCATCGACCGGCGCCCAGCGTTCGGCTCGAGCACGCGGAAGACAGCCCTCTCGAAGAGCCCTGCGCCTGGCTGCCCATCATCGACGGGCTGGTGGTCCGGGCCGTGCTCCAGCTGGAGCGACAAGACGCGCAGATGGTGCGCGTCTGCCTGCGGTGTGGCGGTCCTTGGCGAAGCGCGCGACGGCTCTCGCACGAGCCCACCTCCGACGCGCGCGCCCTGTCGATGCTGGCACGCCTGGCGCTGCGCGATCTCACGCCCCGCTTCGTGGAGGGTGCAGACGGGTTCGCCGTGGTTCTCGAAGGGCTGGTTCCCGCTGCCAGCCGGCAGGCGCTGCTCTGGGGAAACGAGCGTGCCACCCTTGCCCGTGCCCTCGCGGCGCTCGAGCAGCGCATCCCCGGCGCGTCGATGCGCGTGGCCGACTTCGACGC
>RGZZ01000180.1 GCA_010028905.1 Pseudomonadota bacterium
CCGGTGGGGGCGGGCGAATGTCAGCACCAGGCCAACAGAGATGAGCAGGAGGAGCTTGCGGTGCATGCTCTCCCGGAGTTCGGCATCTCAGGCCGCGGCCCTCTCGTCAATCTTTGGGTCGTCACAGGAAAAACAGGGCGTCCGGCGAAAGAGGGCCTGCTCATGCCGCGCCGCACGTGTGTGCGACGCGCAGTGGCGCAGTCACCTGTTGGAGGCCTCTCGTTGCGCTCACTCATTCGTCTCGCCAACCAGCTCAACTGGATACACACCCCCTTTCTCATCCTCTTCCACGCACTGGCGGTGATGGCAGTGGTTGCCACCCGTCCGCGTCCCATCGATCTGGTGCTTCTCGTGGTGCTCTACCTCGCCACCGGATTTGGCATCACCGTCGGATTCCATCGTCTCATTGCCCACCGGGGCTTCAAGACGCCGCGATGGCTCCGCAACATCTTCGGCTTTCTGGGCACGGCCAGCCTCCAGGGCGGCCCCGTGCAGTGGTCGACGGTTCATCGTCGCCACCATCAGCTCAGCGACAAGCCCCTCGACCCGCACACCCCCACGCGGGGCTTCTTCTTCTCGCACATCGGCTGGATCTTTCTGCGTCGCAAGATCGAGAAGAACGAGCTGCTCGTGAAGGACGTCGTCTCTGAGCCGTTCTTCCGCTGGCTCGACCGCCCGCTCCCCTCCGTCGTGCCAGCTGTCTCGCTGGCCGTGCTCTGCTACGTCCTCGCGGGGTGGCAGGGCGTTCTCTGGGGCGTCTTCCTGCGCACGGTGCTGCTGTGGAACGCCACGTGGTGCGTGAACAGCTTCTGTCACCTCATGGGGTCGCGAGAGTTCAACACCCCGGACGGTTCGCGAAACCTCTGGTGGGTCGGCCTCATCGCTCTCGGTGAAGGGTGGCACAACAACCACCATGCCCGTCCGCGCTGTGCGGTGCACGGCATCCGGTGGTGGCAGGTCGACATCTCGTGGATGTTCATCCGCGTTCTCGAGCGCCTCGGCCTTGCGTCCGCCATCCAGCGGCCGCGCGAGGTCGAATCTTCGGTGGAAGACGCACTCGAGGTGGCTTCCTGACGGGGAACCCGCCGTGAGGTGAGCGACGCTCGTCGTGAGGCGGGTCGCTCAGCGCGTGGATGTGGCCGTCATCGCTGGCGCAGTGCGCGCCGCGTGGCGGCCACAACCATTTCTGGCGTGATGTCTTCGTAGCACGTCATGCGCGCGCAGGTCTCCTTGCGGCACGCTGCGCTGCAGCGAAACCGGTCGGGGCGTACGATCTCTCCTCGCCAGGGGCCCCAGCGCCTGGGCAGGTCGCTCTGCATGGCGAAGATGCCCACCGTCGGGGCCCCCACGCCCGCAGCCATGTGCATGGGGCCGGAGTCGTTTGCGACGACCAGGCGGGCGCGCTCGAGCAGGGCCCCCAGCTGGGGCACGGAGAGCCGCCCGGCGAGGCTGACGCAGGGTTCGTGCATCGTCTCGGCCACTGCTGTCACCACGTCGATCTCCGACGGGCCGCCGGTGAGCACGACCGCAAGCCGGTGCTCCCGCGCGATTGCATCGGCCATGGCCGCGAACGGTTCCGGGGGCAGCTTCTCCCTGTCGAGGGGGATGCCTCGCCCCACGTGCAGCACCGCGTATGGGCCCTCGATGCCGGCCTCGGCGCAGATGGCGGCGGTCTGTGTGCGGGCGGCATCTGTCAGGAACAGGCGGGGGAACGGTTCGGGGAGGTCGGCGCCGACGGCGCGTGCGTAGTCGAGCTGGCAGTCGACCCAGTGCGAGGTGGTGTCACCATGCTCGCTCCGGATCGGCACCCGATGCGTGTACATCCACGAATAGGTGAGGCGCGAGTCCTGTCCCACACGGTGGGGCACGCCTGCGCGCCAGAGCAGCCAGGCTTCCGCGAAGCGGCTCCAGAGCACGAGGCCCAGATCGTAGCGTCGCCGTCGCACCTCTTCGAGCCAGCGGTGGAAGCCGTCGCGGCTGTCGAGCTCTCCTTCGTCGGCCACCAGCAGCTCGTTCACCTCTGGGTGACTGGCCACCATGTCGGCGGCCCCCTTGCGCACCAGGACATCGATGCGTGCCTCCGGCCATCGATGGCGAAGGGCGTCGATCACCGGGCTGCTCACCAGGACATCGCCCATGCCGCCTCGCGCGAGTACCACCAGCGCCGCGCTCACGTGGTCGGGAGGGCGCGGAGAGCGCGGCTGTCGAAGGGCATCAGGGGACATGCCCGAGGGTTCCACGCTGCAGGTTGAGAGGCCTGTCGTGGGGAGCGCAGAGGGAGGCGCGCGCGATGAGGAATATATTCATCATCGCGACGTCGTGTCACGTCACGGATGCTGCGTGAATCGCGCGCAGCGAGACAGGTCATGCGGTAGAGGAGATCGGTCGCCCCGCGCACGAGGCCGCGCGCGAGGCTGCGCTGCGTCGGGTGGGAAGTCGATGCCGCGCTGAAGGTCTCCGAGAGGAGGAGCGGGTGGATTCGTCCGGGTGGGGCTTTGACTGGGAAGCCATGAGCGATCGCTGCGTCAAGGCGCTCGTGCTCGCCCAGCAGGAAGCAGAGTTCCTGAAGGCAGAGCACGTGGGCACCGAGCACGTGCTCATCGGCCTTCTCGCCGGTCGCAGCATGGGGACCGACCTCCTGGCGGATCACGGGGTCGATGTCCACCTTGCGCGGGCAACGCTCGAGAAGTTCCGCTCGCGGTCTGAACCCGCCTTGATACGGCGCTTCAGCTGGCGGGTGCGGCGAGCCGTCGAGCTGGCCTTCGAAGAGGCCGGTCGCGCGCACAGCCCCTTCCTCACCACCGATCACCTCTTCGTGGGTCTTCTCTCGCAAGACGACGCAACAGCGGTGAGCATCCTGGTCGACCTCGGAACGCCGGTGGTCGAGCTCGTGAACCGCCTGCGCGCACGGGAAGGCGACTCTGGTGAGACCGACCTGCCCTATGCCGCCGCGCTGCTCGATCAGCTGCGCGTCTCAGACGCAGCGGTGCCCGAGCTCGAGAAGGTCTCCGCGCAAGCACCGCAAGGCATGTCGCTCGATCGGTTCATCGAGGTGCTCGATGAGCTCGGCAAGGCCCTTCAGACGGCGCAGGCGCTGTTCGTGGCCGCGCGACCGCGGCTGCCTCGACTTGACGTCCCGGAGGTGGCCGAGGGCGACTGGCCGGTGGTCGACGAGGAGGTGTATCCGGTCTCCGCGCTGGTTCGCCAGATCCTCACCCAGATGGTGGGCAGTGGTGCTGACCGCGTGGTGCTCTCGCCGAGCGATGACGCGCTGCACGTCGAGTACCACATCGACGGGCGGGCCGATGTGCTCGAGGTGCCGCCCATCCTCCGGACGGTGGTGCCGTTCAGCGTGATGCGCCTGGCCAATCTCAATCCCATGGAGAAGGGTCGCGAGATGCAGGGCGAGCTCACGTTTCGAGCAGGAGATCAGAGCCATGGCCTGCGCGTGAACAGCGAGCCGGTGCGCAGGGGGGTACGGGTCGAGATCACGCGCGTCACACGCGAGACCATCAGCGAGGCGTGAGAGCGGCAGACCCTCAGCGCTCGAGCAGGCCTGTCGCGCTCAGGTACTGCGGATAGCCGCTGTGCATGCCGAGCTCGCCGTGGTAGTTCCCCGAGCACACCAGGGTGTAGGCGTCCGGCACGGACGCGGAGCTGAACCCGTTTGTGTAGGGGTTGTTGGAACCGGCGGAGGGGCACGTGGGAATGGACTGGATGTAGCTCGGTGACAGCAGGGAGAGGTTCAGCGGATAGCGGCCACCGTTGGCGGTGGAGTACGATTCGGTGGCGGCGGCGATGTTCTTGAGGTTTGTCTTGCAGGCTGTCACGCGGCCCTGCGAGCGCGCGCGAACGAAGTTGGGGACGAGAATGCTCGTCAGGATGGCGATGATGGCGATGACGATCATCAGTTCGATAAGGGTGAAGCCTCGTCTGGCGCGGGGAGAGATCATATGCCCCCTATTTTACGGGCACCGCGCCTTGAAATCAAGTCAGCCTCCAACGGCTCTCCCGACGGCGCCGGGTCGGGCGAAGAGGAACCTGCGCGCTTGGGGCTAATACCCTCCGGTCTGGGAGCGGCCTTGGGCCATCCCGCGGCGCTCACTCACCGGGAGGTTCCATGGTCACCGTCAATGCCCGCGCACTTCTCCAGGCAGCGCTCGATCCGAGCCCCGAGGCCATGTATTACGTCGATACGAAGAAGGGCGACGTCGTGAAGATCACGGCGAGCATGAACAAGACCGAGCTTCTCCGCTTCAAGACGTTGCTCGACAAGGAAGTCGATCGATTTCTCAAGCTGCCGCGTCCCACAGGCGAGGAGACGTACGCCGACATGGCGGCGTTTCGCGCCACGGTGAAAGACAAGAAGCTGCAAGAACGCCTCCAGATGGCGGTGACGGGCGGGGGAACCCTGCGCAATCACGTTGACGCCCTCTCACCCGTGCCGCTCGAGAAAGAGCGCTGGTACAAGTTTCGAGAGACCCGCATCCTGCAGCGTCTGCAGGGCTGGTTGCGCGAGAATGGATTGAAGACATCATGAGAAACGCACGCGCCTTCCTGATTGCAACGACCCTCCTGCTGGTTGCGGCCATGCGCCTCTGCGGCGCTGAGCCCTTCGTCTACGACACGAGCCCCACCCACGTGATCTTCGAGATCAGCACCCGAGGCGGCTTTGAATCGCAGCTCCAGGAGCTGACCGCACTGCCGGACTTCGTTCTCTATGGCGACGGCACCGCTGTGTGGGTGCGCCATGACAAGAAGAAGGACCTGAACGTGCTCATGGCTGCCCGGCTCTCGTCAGAAGAGGTCGCGGCTGAGCTGGCATGGGTCGAGTCGATGGGCTTTAGCGGGTGGTACGATCGCTACGACCGGGTGACCCTGCCGAAGATGCCCACCACCACCGTTCGTCTCGATCTCAAGAGCGGAACCACCACCCGCATGGTGTACGGACTCGCCATGGCCCTGAAGCAGAAGGTGGTGCCTGAGGGATTCGGTCAGCTCTACGATCACTTCACGCAGTTCCGTCACAAGGACGAGTACGAATATCCCATCGACAAGATCACGCTCTACGCGCGAAAGCTGACGAAGTCAGAGGCCAGACGCGGGTATCGATCGCTCTCGTGGGGAGTCAAGCAGGTCGTTCTGGGCGACATCGCCCACGATGGCGATGTCGATTTCGGCCAGAAGATCTTCACGGGCGCCGACGCCGAGCGGGTCGTCAGTCGCCTGCGCAACTGGACCCTCTTCTCCACCGAGCTCAGCGTCGTCTTCTTCAAGGACAAGAAGGACGACTTCCAGGTCGGCTATCGGCCTGTGCTCCCACACGAGTAGGAGGCGACGCCATCGTGCGTGTGTCGCGGGCCACGTCTTCCGAGGCTGAGCAGCTGGCCCTCCTTCTCGAGGTGGGCAGGGAGTTCTGCTCCTCGCTTCAGATCGACGAGGTCTTGCGGCGCGTGCTCGACCGTGTGATCGAGGTGACGGGGGCCGAGCGGGGGTTCGTCGTTCTGCGTGAACGAGACGATCGTCTGGCGGTGCGCCACGCGCGCAACCTCGATCAGGAGAGCATCGAGGCCGACGAGTTCAAGGTCAGCCGGGGTCTGTTCGAGCGGGTCGCCTCTTCCGGCGAGCCCCTGCTCACGAGCAACGCCATGAACGAACCGAGCCTCTCGGCCTACGAGAGCATCGTCATCCATGAGCTGCGGTCGGTCATGTGCGTACCCCTCCTGGTGAAGGGCATCTCTACCGGCGTCATCTACGTAGACAATCGCATCAGCGAGGGGCTGTTCGTGCAGAGCGACCTCGATCTGCTCACGGCCATCGCGCAGCAGGCATCCATCGCCATCGACAACGCGCGCCGCCACGAGTCGACGCGCGAGGTTGTTCTCGCCCTGGCCAACGCCATCGAGGCCAAGGACCCCTATACAGGCGGACACGTCGACCGTGTGACCATTCTCGCCCATCGCCTGGGGGTGCATCTCGGGCTCACGGCCGAAGACCTGTCGAACCTCGAGATGGCCGCCATCCTTCACGATGTGGGAAAGATCGGCATCGAGGAATCGGTGCTCACCAAGCCGGGCCTGCTCAACCCCGCTGAGCGGAGGCGCATGGAGGAGCATCCGGCCATCGGTGAGAGCATTGTGCGCGGGTTGCACAACCTCCCCGAATCGGTGAAGCTTTCGATTCTTCATCATCAGGAGCGCTGGGATGGCAAGGGCTATCCGTCCGGGCTGAAGGGTGGCGCCATTCCCATCTATGCGCGCATCGTCGCCGTGTCAGACACCTTCGACGCCATGACCACCACACGCCCCTATCGCGCCGCGCTGCCCGCGCAGGTCGCCATCGACGAGATCACGCGCAACTCGGGGACGCAGTTCGATCCGGACGTGGTGGATGCGTTCCGCACCGTTATGGAGACGTGGGTGGAACCAGAGGTGTGAGTGCGACGCCAGGCAGCAGCCCGTCACGAGAGGGGCTGTCTGCGCTGTCCCTGGGGCTGTGTCTCTCTGTGGTCAGCGCGCTCTTGATGGTCTGGCTCACGCACGAGGTCATCGCGGGTGAGGTGGCCGGGTTCGACGACGCCGTGCGCGCTCAGGTGCGCGACCGCCAGGTATGGCTTCTCCCGCTCATGAAGCTGTGCACCACGCTGGGCAGCCCGGGCGCCCTCGCGCTGGTCTCGCTGCTGCTGTTCGTCGTGCTGTACGCGCAGGGAAGGCGGGTGTCGATGGCCGGGGCCGCGCTGCTCGTCATGGCGATGAAGACCTTCTTCCGACGGCCCCGGCCTGTGCCGTTCTACGGTCTGGCAGTGCCAGCGTCATGGAGCTATCCGAGTGGGCACGCCACAGCGTCGCTCTGCTTCTTTGCAGCACTGGCCATCATCGGCACAGGGCGTGTCTCGGGACGGTGGCGGGTCGTGGTATGGTCGGCCTGTGGAGGGGCGGCCCTCCTGGTTGGGGTCTCTCGGGTGTATCTCGGGGTGCACTGGCCCAGTGACGTGCTCGGGGGGTGGCTCACGGGAACCATCTGGATGACGTCGGTCTGGGTGGCTTTTCGGCGCATGCGGGCCGCGAGCGTCACGCATGACGAGGCGGCGAACGTGGGCATTGGTTCAGGCAGAACGGGCGTGTCAGAGGAGTGAGCCTGTCGAAGGGTGTATTCTGCTTGCACACAGCCTTCGGCCACGCATCGCCCCCGAGATGCCGTCACGATGTCTTTTCTGAGACGATGTCGCGACATTCAACGCCGCATGCGCAGGCTGTCCCGGCATCCAGACCGTCGGTGAGAACGACGGCAACGACAAGGAGCTTCTATGAGCAATATCACTGAGGCGCAGGTGCTCGACGCCCTGCGCACCGTTCAAGAACCGGATCTCCACAAGGACCTCGTCGCCTGCGACATGATTCGCGATATCCGCATCAACGGCGATGAGGTATCGGTGAAGGTCATGCTCACCACCCCGGCCTGTCCCCTCAAGGGCAAGATCCAGGCAGACGTGCAGCGCGCGCTGCTGAGCATCCCCGGGGTGGCCAAGGCCCACGTGGAGCTCGACTCCACGGTTCAAGGGGCCCGTCACGGCAATCGCGAGGCGGTGGGTGGCATCAAGAACATCGTTGCCGTGGCCAGCGGCAAGGGCGGGGTCGGCAAGTCGACGGTGAGCGCACTCCTCGCGCTGGCGCTCTCGCGCGAGGGCGCCCGCGTGGGGCTGCTCGACGCAGACATCTACGGTCCCAGCATTCCCCGCATGCTCGGCATGAACGATCACAAGCCCACCGGCAGCGAGAGCGGCAAGATTCTGCCCATCGAGCGCGAGGGCATCAAGGTCATGTCGATGGGGTTCATGGTGACGGGCTCGCAGGCCGTCGTCTGGCGTGGTCCGATGGTGCACAAGGCCATTCACACGTTCATGTACGACGTCGACTGGGGACAGCTCGACTACCTGCTCGTCGATCTCCCGCCGGGAACGGGTGACGCCCAGCTCACGCTCACGCAGTCGGTTCCCCTGGCGGGCGTGGTTGCCGTGACCACACCGCAGGAAGTCGCGTTCACCATCGCCTCGAAGGTGGTGACCATGTTCCGCGACACGAAGGTTCCGGCCCTCGGCGTCATCGAGAACATGTCGTACTTCCAGTGCCCCTGCTGCAACGAGAAGACCCCCATCTTCGGCAAGGGCGGTGGGGCTGAGATCTCACGTCGCATGGGCATGCCGCTCGTCGGCTCGCTCCCGCTTGATCCGCTGCTCTGCCAGGAGGCCGACCTCGGCGAGATGGGAAAGCTCATCGACAGCGATACCCCGCTGTCGCAGACCATTCGCAAGATCGCGCGTGACGTCGCGGCGCGGGTGAGCATCACCAACTTCAGCTGCGGCGCCATGACCCAGGTGGTTCGCGCCTGACCTTCCCGGGGGGAACGCCTGGCTGAGAACGATGAAGGGCGCCGCCCGCGGGCGGTGCCCTTTGTCGTTCCAGGGGGGGGTGCGCCGGACGGGCTGGCACACGCTTGATCTTCAGGAGAGGAGGGGCGCGCGCGCCGACGTTGTCAGGCGGCTTGCTGGCGCTTGATGACCACGGCTTTGAGACCCTGGCCGAATGTCAGCTTCTTGTGGCCGATGAAGCCGATGGGAATGTTCACACCGACAGCGACGCACTTGGCGATGTACGCATTGACCCTCGAGGCGCCGAAGATCCAGATCCACCACTGCACCACGGCAATGCCAACGCCGAGGCAGAAGAGCGCGACCACGAGATAGGTTGCGAACTGCTGCGACGTAGGTCGATCGTGGTTGCGGAAGTTCAGGTGCTTGTTGAGCAGGAAGTGCGTGATGAACGCGATGATCTGCGAGATGGCCGCAGCCTTCCAGTAGGTGATGTCATTGTTGAGAATCGCTGCGTAGCTGCCGAAGTCGATGATGAAGACAAAGCCGCCAATGGCGATGTATCGCAGAAAAGACGGCAGGTGGGGGCGAAGTCGTTCTAGCATGGCGTGCAGGTGGGGCGGAGGAGCGCCTTTCGTTCAGACCCGGCTGTAGCGCTCGGAGAGCTGGCGCTGCTTGCTCATCTTCTCACGCAGCTTCAGCACCGAATACATGAGCGCTTCAGGCCGTGGCGGGCAGCCCGGCAGGTAGACATCGACCGGGATCACCTTGTCGATGCCCTTGAGAACCGAGTAGTTGTCGTAGTAGAAGGGGCCGCCGTTGGTGGCGCAGCCACCCATCGCAATGACGTACTTGGGTTCCGGCATCTGCTGGTAGAGCAGCTTGACGCGCGGCGCCATCTT
>RGZZ01000181.1 GCA_010028905.1 Pseudomonadota bacterium
GCTGGGAGCCTACCTGAGCGCCGACGAGCTCGACACGCCCCTCGACTACGAGGCGCTGGCGGGCATCGGCGGCACGCTCGGTCACGGAGGCCTGGTGGTGTTCGATGACACGGTCGACATGGCCCGGCAGGCGCGCTACGCCATGGCGTTCTGCGCCCTCGAGTCGTGCGGCAAGTGCACCCCCTGCCGCATCGGCGCGGTGCGCGGGGTCGAGGTCATCGATCGCATCATCGCCGGCGAGGGGCGGGCGCGCGAGGCCGTCGTGCTCGACGATCTCTGTGCGACCATGACGAGCGCCTCGCTCTGCGCCATGGGAGGCATGACCCCCAATCCCGTGCTTTCCGCGGTGCGGAAGTTTCCCGCCGACTTCGGGCTGCAGCCGGCAGACGCCCCCTCGGCGTCGGTGACCTGAGCCCCACCCTGACCCCGCCCGAGAAAGACGGGCGAGCGACAAGACGAAGGAGAAATCAAGATGCAGTCGCGCGAGGTCGTCGATTACGGTACTCCCCAGCGCACGTCTGACACGCAGGTGACCCTCGAGATCGACGGCGCGCCGGTAACGGTGCCTGTGGGCACGTCGGTCATGCGTGCCGCTGCCGAAGCGGGGGTGCGCGTTCCGAAGCTGTGCGCCACCGACTCGCTCGAGCCGTTCGGCTCGTGTCGCCTCTGCCTGGTCGAGATCGACGGCCGGCGCGGCACTCCCGCGTCGTGCACCACGCCGGTCGAGCCGGGCATGAAGGTGCGCACCCAGTCAGAGACATTGTCGAAGCTGCGCCGCGGGGTGATGGAGCTCTACATCTCCGACCACCCGCTCGACTGTCTCACCTGTCCGACCAACGGCAACTGCGAGCTTCAAGACATGGCCGGCGTGGTGGGGTTGCGCGAGGTGCGCTATGGCCTTGACGGCGCCAGCCACACCCACGAGCAGAAAGACGAGTCGAACCCCTACTTCACCTACGATCCGTCGAAGTGCATCGTGTGCAGCCGCTGCGTGCGTGCCTGCGAGGAGACGCAGGGCACCTTCGCCCTCACCATCGATGGCCGCGGCTTCGGCTCGCGGGTTGCCGCAAGCCAGAACCAGCCGTTCTTCGACTCAGAGTGCGTGTCGTGCGGCGCCTGCGTGCAGGCCTGCCCCACCGCCACCCTCACCGAGAAGTCGATCATCGCCCACGGCCAGCCTGACCACAGCGTGGTCACCACCTGCGCCTACTGCGGCGTGGGGTGCTCGTTCCGCGCCGAGATGCAGGGCACGCGGGTGGTGCGCATGGTGCCCGAGAAGTCGGGCAAGGCCAACGAAGGGCACTCGTGCGTGAAGGGGCGCTTCGCGTGGGGGTACGCGACGCATCCCGATCGGGTGCTCACGCCCATGATCCGCAAGAGCATACACGACCCCTGGCGCGAGGTGTCATGGGAAGAGGCGCTTGCCTACGCAGCCTCCGAGTTTCGTCGCATTCAAGACAAGTACGGTCGCAATGCCATCGGCGGCATCACCTCGTCGCGTTGCACCAATGAAGAAGACTACCTTGTGCAGAAGCTGGTGCGCGCCGCGTTCGGAAACAACAATGTCGATACGTGCGCCCGTGTCTGCCACTCGCCCACCGGCTTCGGCTTGAAGCAGACCATCGGCGAATCGGCGGGCACCCAGACCTTCGAGTCGGTGGCGCACGCCGATGTCATCGTGGTGATGGGGGCCAACCCCACCGAGGCCCACCCGGTGTTCGCGTCGCGCATGAAGCGCCGCCTGCGCGAGGGGGCCCGGCTCATCGTCATCGACCCCCGGGCCATCGAGCTGGTCGATGCGCCACACATCAAGGCCGACGTGCACATCGCGCTGCGCCCGGGCACCAACGTTGCGGTGCTGAGCGCCCTGGCCCACGTGATCGTGACCGAGGGGCTGCACAACACCGCGTTCGTGGCTGAGCGCTGCGAGTCGAAGGCCTTTGACGACTGGCGCGCCTGGGTCACCAGAGAAGAGAACGCGCCCGAGGCGCTGGCGCCGGAGATCGGGGTCGACGCCGAGACCCTGCGCAAGGCCGCGCGCCTGTACGCAAGCGGCGGCAACGCCGCCATCTACTATGGGCTCGGCGTCACCGAGCACGCGCAAGGATCGACCGCGGTGATGGGCATCGCCAATCTGGCCATGCTCACCGGAAACGTGGGGCGCCTGGGCGTGGGCATCAACCCGCTGCGCGGGCAGAACAACGTGCAGGGCTCGTGCGACATGGGGTCGTTCCCCCACGAGCTGCCGGGGTATCGTCACGTGTCTGACGCGACGGTGCGCGGCGCATTCGAGGCGGTCTGGGGCGTGACGCTGCAGCCCGAGCCGGGGCTTCGCATCCCCAACATGTTCGATGCGGCGCTCGACGGCAGCTTCAAGGGGCTCTACTGCCAGGGCGAGGACATCGCCCAGTCCGATCCCAACATCACCCACGTCGCGGCCGCGCTGTCACTGATGGAGTGCATCGTGGTGCAGGACATCTTCCTCAACGAGACCGCGAAGTACGCCCACGTCTTCCTCCCGGGCTCCACCTTCCTCGAGAAGGACGGTACCTTCACCAACGCCGAGAGGCGCATCTCGCGCGTGCGCAAGGTCATGCCATCACGCTCCGGGAAGGCCGACTGGGAGATCACTGTGGCGCTATCGAACGCGCTTGGTTACCCGATGCGCTACAGCCACCCGTCAGAGATCATGGCTGAGATTGCGGCCCTCACGCCGACGTTTGCCGGCGTCACCTACGAGAAGATCGATCGGCTCGGCAGCATCCAGTGGCCCTGCAATGACGCGGCGCCGGAAGGCACACCCATCATGCATGTCGATGCGTTCGTGCGCGGCAAGGGAAAGTTTCTCATCACCCAGTATGTGGCCACCGAAGAGCGCGTGACACGCAAGTACCCGCTGCTGCTCACCACGGGCCGCGTGCTCACCCAGTACAACGTGGGCGCCCAGACGCGCCGCACCGAGAACGCGCGCTGGTACGGCGAAGATCTGCTCGAGATCCACCCGCACGACGCCGACGATCGTGGCATTCACGATGGCGACATGGTGGGACTCGCCTCTCGCGCAGGCGACACGGTGCTGCGCGCGGTGGTCACCGAGAAGGTGCAGCCGGGGGTGGTGTACACCACCTTCCACTTCCCCGAATCGGGGGCCAACGTGGTGACCACCGAGTCGTCGGACTGGGCCACCAACTGCCCCGAGTACAAGGTCACCGCGGTGCAGGTGATGCCCGCGAGCCGTCTCTCTGAGTGGCAGCGGCACTGACGACGGCGACCTCACCCCTGCGCTACGCCCCCTCGCAGCCCGTGCGCTCGAGGCGCATCGGGCGTTGCTGGTCGGGTAGGGTAGGATGCGATGCGCATGAGGTCGGTCTCGCCGCTGCGACAGCGCAGCGGCGCAGCATCACGCATGTCCGCAAGGTCTCTTGCGAACCTCAGTTCACGGGCGTATAGAACGTGACCTTGCACGTGTCATTGGCAGCATTTGCGTCACCTTGGAAGATGGAGAGCGGGTAGCAGCCGTCCCCCAGTGGAGCGCTCAGCGAGAAGTGGGTCGTCTGACCTGCAGCGAGAGTGTCGATGTACCACTGTCCCTCGAATTTGTTGCCGCTCGGCTCGATCTTCCACAGGGTCACCCTGCGGTGGCCGCTGTAGTCCCAGCCGCTGCAGTTCAGAATGGTCACGTCGGAGAGCTTTTCTGCGCCAGGCTCGATGGTCTGCCCGTTGGTGGCCTTCCCGATGGCGTAGGCTTGCGCGTCATCGTCGGTTGCGATCAGGCGTGCGTGGGAATGCGCACGCCTCCCACGATGATCCACCCGTCGCCGACCTGAATGGCGGGCGTGGGCGCCTCGGTGTTGTCACGATCCGCCGCCTGCGGTGCAGTGGCCGTTCGCGCGCTCGCCTCTACGGTCCATCGGCCTCGCGGGGGTTCGGCCATGTGGATTGTGCCCTGGTCGTCGAGCCAGAGCAGACGTCCGCCCGCGCCGGCGCGTGGGCCTGTGTACTTCGCGGTGGGCATGTGCCACTGCCAGAGAACCTCGCCGTCGCGGGGATCGAGCCCGAACACCTTCGAGCCGTCCGCGGGCGCGACCACGGTACCGTCGGGTAGAGCCTGCGGCGTGGGGCGCTTGAACAGGGTCTGCTGGCTGGTCCACTCGAGATTGCCGTTGCGACCATCGAGCGAGTAGACGAATCCGCGATCGCTGCCCACGAGCACGTGTGCGTGATCGGCGGTGAAGAGAGCACGAGGGTCGGCAGGGTCGGGGGGAGACGGGCGGGTCACCATGATGTTGGGGGAGCCGCCCGCGGGGTGGCTCCCCACAGGTGGATGCACGTCCCACACGAGCTCGCCGTTCATCGGGTTGCGCGCCGAGATCGAACCCCACAGACGGCTCACGTAGAGGGTGTCGTCATCTCCCAGGGCCCAGCTCTGATGGTTGAATTTTTCATGTTCTTTCCAGCGAATCGATCCGTCGGGCTCCAGGACGTGGATCGTGTTGTTCCAGTCGAGAACAAATGCGGCGCCGTCTCGTGCAACCAGGGGGCCGGCCTTGAGGTTGGCCTCGAAGGAGGTGGCGTAGATGACGTGTCCGTCATCGCCATCGCACCGAAACACGCGGTTGTCATTGCTGCGAAGGTAGATGGACCCGTCTCTTCCCAGGGTGGGGGTGTTGCCGAAGGCTGTGTCGAGGGCGCTCTCCCAGCGCTTCTCGCCGGATGTGGTGTCCACGCAGAGAAGCTTGCCCTTGTTGCTGAGCGTCACGATTGATGCGCCGTCGTTCGAGAAGACGGGGGCGCCAGCCAATCGATCGCACGCCTGGCTCCACAGCACATCGCCGCACTTGGGATCAAAAGCCGCAAGTCCGCCATACAGGCCGTGCGTGAGGGCTCGACCGCCGTCGGGCGAGATGGCCAACGAGACAGGGGTGCGCACTCCCTCGACGGATTTGCTCCAGGTGTCTTGCAAGGTGAGAGGACCTTCGCCAACCGATGGGGTGGGAGAAGGTGGAGCGGCCGCGGTGCGCGTTGCGATCATCGCCATGCCGGATGACGTAGGCGCTTGCGCTGCACGAGACGGGGGAGTGGCGGGCGTGACGCGACCGACGGAGCTCTTCACGGGAGGCCTCTTCTCAAAGGAATGCTCCTGGCTTCAGGAGGCGCACCGTGAGGATACCCACGTGGGTTGGAAAGAGTCTGAATCTTTTGTCAACCTTCGATCGTTCGCGTCTGCTTTCGGGGAGATGCGCTGCTTCAGAGCGCACAGACCTCCCGCACCGGACGGGTCCCACGGCGCGGACGGCGCGGACGGTGCGTCCTCGCGTCGCCGTCGTGCTCGCGCCGCCGTCGTCCTCGCGCCGCCGTCGTGCTCGCGCCGCTCACCACGTTCTGCAAGTATAAGCCCATTTAGGCTTCTAGTGACGAGTATAAGCCCATCTGGGCTTCTATTCACGAGAATGCGCTCGTCTCTTCGGCGGTGACTAGGTGCCCGTGGAAATACTCGATGCCGCGGGCATCGTTATCGAGGTTGGTGAGCGAAGACCGTGCTCTGCGAGGAGATGAAGTCCGCGACTGCCGCCCCCATGTACTCGGCGTTGCGCCTGTCGAGCGCCTCCGCAGAGACGTGGGACAGGAAGTCGCAAACGGTGGCGCCCACACCCGTGCCTCTCGTTTTCTCTGGTGCAATACCCGCTTTGGGTAACGCTCGCGGCTTCTTTTTTTGGGCAGCGCAGAAGAGAATGCGGCGATGTGGTGCTCAAGTTGTTGGTTTGTCTTATTCACTGAAGCGACATTGCCAATGCAGGCCCGCCATCGCAGCAGTTCACAAAAACCTGGCTGCCAGACGGGAGTGGGACGCGCTGGGAATGCCTCGGGCCCATCGGCTTTTGCGCGACAGAGGCAGCCGGCGGTCGGCGTTTGCGCGACAGAAGCAGCCGGCGGTCGGCGTTTGCGCGACAGAGGCAGCCGGCGGTCGGCGTTTGCGCGAAAATCGGCGGCCGTGGAGCTTCTGGAAGGGCCGAGCGGACTCCGCCCGCGCGAGGTCGAAGCACACACCTGTGAATTGCTTTCGTCGTCTCACGCTCGTGGTCGCCCTGCTGACGCTCGCCCTCCGCGGCCTGGCAGTGTCCCAACCGTCCCCCTCGTCCATCGCGGTGGTGTCGACCGCGGAAGGTCTCCCTTCCCCTTTCGCTCGTGCGCTTGCGCTCACCCCGGCGGGGCTCGTGGTCTCCCTCACGAACCCCGGTGGCGTGGACGCATGGCTGGGCGCGGCGCGCATCTCGCTGGGCAAGCCCGTGACGGTGACGTTGATGCGGGGGGCCTCGAGCGGCCTGGCCGGCGACCACATCGCGGCCTTGCGGTGTGGTCGAGACGGCTGTCTGTGGGCGGCCACCGACAAGGGCCTGCATCGGCTCTCCGCGGGATCGAGTCGCTTTGAGCGCGTCGGTCCCTCAGTGGCGCTCGAGCTTCTGGCCGTGGGAAGCGATGGCGTCGTCTGGGCGAGCGGCAGAGACGTGTTGATGCGATGCAGCGACACGGGGCTCACGACGCTGCCCCTGTCGCTGAATGCGCGGCGCCGCGCGCGGACGTTGCTGGCCGGCGCCGATGGGCGGGCGTGGCTCGTCTGTGACGACGAGGTGATCGAAGCCGACGCGCAGCGCGCCAGGCCCGTCGAGCTTGCCGGCACGCCCCTCGAGAACCGCCGGCGCGAGCGCGGTGAGCGGCGCTCTCCACGGTACTGGATCTTCGATGCCGCTCTCGATGCGCGGGGAGACCTCTGGCTCACGTCCGCCACGCGCCATCTCGTGCGCTATCACAACCGACGCTTCGCGCGCGTGGCAGACGGCTATTTCAGCAAGCTGGCGGCGGGAGCTGGCGGTGTGTATGTAACGGCGTTCGACGGCACCCTGCGCCGCTGGACAGGACGATCGCTCGATGTCATCTGGCGCGGATCTCGTGCGGACGCGTGCGGCGCGCTGATGGTAGATCATCGGGGCGAGGTGTGGCTCGAGCACGAGACCGATGGCAAGGTGCCTTCAGCCATGATGCGTCTTGCCCCGGATGGGCGTCGCATCGCAACCTGGTCGCTGCGACGCGCGGGGAGCACGGCGCTGTCTCCGGGGGTGCTTGCCATGGAGAGCGATGGCGATGGCGGTCTCTGGTTGTCAACCAATGAGGGCGTCTGGCACCTGAGGCCGTGACCCGCGGTGTGCACAGGAGCCTGCCTGTCGAGAGACAACATGCACTGCATGCAACCACCGTTCGATCCGCGCCAAGGCGCTGCGCGCCTGGTCTCCGAGTCCGATGATGTCTTTCATCTCGAGGGGGTGCGCTGGGGGTTCGACGAGCGTGGTCCCTACGAAGCGTGGGTGGGTCGCTTCTGCGACGCCGTCGTTGACGCAAAGCGGGTCGTCAATGTCTCGATCGCCATCGAGCCGTTCCCCCCGGAGTGGATTGCGGCGCACTCGTTTCTCGTCTTCGAGCTGGCTCCGGAGTCACCCGTGCGAAACCGGTTCGGTCAGACCGATAGCGCGTTGGTGATCTCGGCCGAGGCGCACCTTCGCGTGGGACAGTCGTTCAGCCTGGTTGCGGGAATGTGCCGGACGTATCCGATGATGATTCAGGTGGGAACGTGGTCAGACGTGGTGCAGAAGACCTGTCGAGGTGAAGGGCACAAGATCATTCGCCACATCCTGGCCCTCACCGAGACCCAGAAGCGGGAGATGCTCGTGGCGGCCCTGCGTCGCGCCACCGCCGCCAAGCCCCAGTTCTACAACACGCTCACCAACTCGTGCCTCACCACGGCCATCCGCGAGATCAACGCCGCGCTGCCGTGGCGCGAGCGCATGTGGAACTGGATCATCCCTGGTGTGGTTCCGAACCTCGCGGCGGCAATCCCGCGCACGGCCCCCATCTTCCTCACCGCGCGTCATGCGCTGCGCGACACGCCCTGCATCTTGACCCAACCGGAGAAGGGGCGCTTTCCCGCCCAGCAGGCGAGGCTCACTCCGCTGGCGTCTGCCGTGCGCGGTCTCAGCGCCTCGCGTTTCTGGCGGCCGGGCGTGCGACTGGTCGGCCTTGCGCTGGGTCTTGCCGTTGCCCGCGAGCGACGCATGGGGCGTTTCGGCACCGCGGCGCTCGGCTTGCTCGGTCAGCTGGCAGGGCGGGTCACGGCCGACGTGGTGAAGAGCCTGGTGAACGTGCGCTTCGAGCCGTCTGAGCCCTACCTGGAGCCCGAGCGCGACTGATCGATCACGGTTGCATCGGGGGCCTGCGGTGCGGGGCGAACCCGGTCAGCGGTCGTAGCGCGCGAGGTCTGCTTCGATGCGCTCGAGCAGGCGAGGGTTGGCTGCGCGCAGGGCCGCTTCATTGGCCTGCTCAGCGGTGATCGGAAGGCCGGGGCGATCGGCGGTGAACCAGGCTTCGAAGGCGTCGGCGTACTGCTCGGCGGGGTGCACGCGTGCGTAGGTCGTGAGCATCTCTGACGGATTGCGGGCGGCGGAGGCACGAATCGCGCGCATCGCCGCTTCGTGATCGGCACGCGTGGCGGGGTCATGCAGCGCCAGGAACTCGGCCACGTGTCCGAGCTCGTGCAGCAGCACGCGCTTCTGGCTGGCCTGGTCCTTGCGCTCGCAGAGATGCTTCTCCTTGACCACGAGCACGGGGCGGAACCGCCCGTCTTCCCAGAACCGGAAGAAGCCCGCGCTGCTCGTGAGCGATCGGTTCATCTGCTCGATGTCGCGCAGGGTCTGTGCGGTGTAGCGCTGACCCTGATAGAAGTGGATGTCGGGCAGGCGCACCGACTGGCCTGCCGTGAGCGGCGCATCGGGGCGAAGGGTGTTCAGCGACGAAGCCTGCGCCACGAAGAGGTCGATCTCGGCGGGGGTCGCTGCGCCGCGCGCGCGAGCCACGTCGGCCAGGGTCTGTCGGTCGCGCGGAGGGGCGTCGATGGGGTCGGTGCCGTTGAGCGTGAAGGCATCGGCGCGCGCCACCACCACAGCGCGCGCTTCCGGCTGTGGCACGGCGGCGTCTTCGGCGAACAGCCGCGCGGGAACCTGGGTGGCCCCTTCAGGAAGCACATAGATGCGTACGCCTTCTTGTTTCGCCTTCTCGAGCAGCCCAGGGGGGACGATGCCCAGATCGTGCACGATGGCGTCTCCGTGGCGCGTCCACGAATCGGCGTCGGTCATCTGCGCCAGGGTCGCCGTGTTTCGGGCATGGCGTTCGCGCAGCGTCGCCGCGTCGAGCATCTCGGTGCGCACCGGG
>RGZZ01000182.1 GCA_010028905.1 Pseudomonadota bacterium
GGCGCGGGCGCGGGCGCGGGCGCGGGCGGTGGCGCAGACGCAGGCGCGGGCGCGGGCGGGGGCGCAGACGCAGGCGCGGGCAGAGGCGCAATCGCGCATCCACAGTCGCCGCAGAAGCGCGACCCCGCGGGCACCGCGGCATTGCAACGGGGACACGCGGCGGCCTGCGGCATGCCACAGACCGCACAGAAGCGTGAACCTGCGCCTACGGGGCTCGCGCATCGCCCGCAGGGATGCGTCGATGAGATGGAACCGCTCACTCGTCTCTCCTGTCGCGCCGAAGGCATCAGCCCGTCGCTCCCGCCAATTCTCAGGCCGGAGGAGTCTCTCCTCCGCCGTCATTCTGCGACCTGTTGGCCCACGAGATCGTGAAACGGGCGGTAATTCCCCATCCGTTCACACGACGGCAACAATCCGGCAACCGTCATCAATGGCCTTTCACCGAGACCTCTGGTACGCTTCGAGAAGAACAGGTTTCGGAGGCCCGTCATGTCGCCCATCGAAGAGATCGACCCCACCAAGCCCTCGGGCGCGGGAGAAGCAGCCGCGGCCGCCTATGCCGCCGCCCTCGCGCGCACCACGAACGGCTCTCCCGTCGAGGCCGCGACCGCCGGCGGAGGCGGGCAGGCCCTGCCGGACGCCGTGGTCCTGGTGGGCGGACGCCAGGCTGATCGCGCCGCGGAGATGCGCAAGCAAGCCCAGGCCATGCGCCTGGAGGCGCAGAAGGCTCGGGTCGATGGGCAGAAGCAGACCGAGACCGGCGAGAAGGTCAAGGCAGAGGCCACCTCCCAGACGGCCGTGGGCTGGCAGAAGAAGGAGCAGGCGCGCCTGCTCGACGTCCAGGCGAAGGCGCAGACCCAGGCCGCCGACGTTGCCGAGGCCGCGGTGAACGCCACCGAGACGCAGGCCGGTACGGCACGCAGCGAGGCCGACCGCGTGCAGCACGAAGCCCAGTTGGCCCAGAGCCGGGCAGAGCTGCTCATCGAGGTTGGCCAGAACGAGGAATCAAAGGTCACCCGCGAGGAAGGGCTGCAGCTGCTGGCCAAGGCCGGAGCGCTCCAGGGCGAAGCCCGTGTGAAGTACAACCAGGCCGCGGGCAAGCGCGACGACGTGCAGGCATCACGAGCGCGCGCGTCGGCGATGCGCACCGAGAGCAGCGGCACCGTGGCCCAGTCCCGTCAGGAGACCTCCGCGGCCGACGCGTTCATCGCCGCCACAAACGCGGCCCTCGCCCGAGGCAACGCCCTGGTGAGCAGCGGAGGCCGCGAAGCTTCTGAAGCCACCGACCTCGACAGCCACGCGGCGCTCCTCGAGAGCGAGGCCGACATTGTCGAGAAGGCGGCCGAGATCCCGTTCTACCTCGCCTCCGGGGTGTAACCCATACCTCACCCCTGCACCCTCTGCCTCGTAGAGATCGCGAACGAGCAATCATGACTCGATCTGCTAGCCTGCGCAGGGCCTGGCCGACGACGCAGGCACCGTGATCAGCCGCGCGGCTGCTGTGGGCCTCTCAGCTCGAACACTGTTACGGTCTGGGTCTTTCCCCTGACGCTGAAGGTTCCCATTTCGGCCAGATCCCATTGTTCTCCGGCAAGGTCAGCTGTGCTCTGCCCTACGAGAATCCGGGTAACGCTGCTGACCTCTTTGGTGAGTCCCATGATGCGCGACGCGGCATTGACCACATCGCCCACCGCACCGTACTCAACACGCTGCGGCGACCCGATGTTTCCCAGCACGACACGTCCGCTGTTCACCCCGAACTTCAGGTCGAAGCCCGGCTTCCCCGCCGACTCTCGCTCAGCACGCAAGCGCGAGGTTTCCTCGCGCATCTCCCACGCTGCCGCAAGAGCGAGCCGAGCGTGATCATCGCGGGCAATCGGCGCACCGAAGATGACCATGATCTCGTCCCCCACGAACTGCTTGATGAGCCCGTGGTGGCGGAACACAACGGTTGTCATGCGCGCAAAGTACTCGTTGAGCATCTCGATGGTCTGCTCCGGCCCCATCGTCTCGGTGATGGACGTGAAGCCGTTGATGTCGGCGAACAGCACAGTGACCTCTTGCGAGTCGCCCCCCAAACGAAGCCGGCGGGGATCGGCAAGGAGCAGATCGACCACCTGATGCGGGGCGTAGCGCGAGAACGTCTCACGTACGAAGCGACGCTCCTGATCCGCGGCCCTCGCCCTCAGCACGGTCACCGCCGCCCACGTGGCGGCGACCGAGGCCACGGGTGCGCAGACACGCAACCAGAGCGCGTTGCCGTGATAGAGCGCCCCCCCGATTCCGAGCACCAAGAGCGCCAGCACTGCCGCAGCAAGCCCAGACCGCACGGGAGACAGCCGGGCGAACAGGAAAGCGCCCACTGCCCACAAGACGAGACAGAGAGCAAGAACCACGTGCTCGCCCACGGGCAGCAGAAACCGGTTGTCTATCAGAGACGTGAGGAGCTGGGCATTGATGGACGGTCCATCCTGTTGTCCCAGGGGCGTATCGAAGAAATCGTGGCCCGCCTGCTCCTGAGAGCCGAGCATCACCACCTTTCCCTCAAAGGGACGAGCCCCTGGACTGAACGAGAAGCGCATGAGATCTTCGTATGTCCACATCTCGAAGAGCGCGTCCGCCCCATAGAGCGACGTGTTCGCCGGATCGTGCGGACGCAGCGGTCGCTGAAAATCGAGAAAGACCGAGGCGTTCGCTCCGAACGTCCACACCCGCTGAGAACCGAGATCGACGTACCCCCCCGACGCAATGTACCAGGGTCGGCCATCGGCAAGCCCCGAGTGCCTGCGCGGAGTGCCGAGCGCAACCCGTTCCAGGCGCCGCGCCCCCTCCCAGGCGAGATGGGGCAGAAACGCCAGAGGTGTGGGGTCTGACGGCTCGGGGGCGAGCAGCGGCAGGCGGCTGGAGGAAGCCGAGTACACCTGATACACTGAAAAATCTCGCGCAATCGAAGTGCCATCACTGAGACGAAACGACTGTGCGAGGCTCAGGTTCTGCGCGCCACGCGCCTGCGGCAGGGGCTCTTCGAGCACGGTTCTGTTGTTCACGAAATCAGCCCGCGGCATCGCATCGAAGACGATGTCAGGAACCTTTCGGGCCACGTCGATGATCGCGAGCTCACCGTCCCTCTCCGCGCTGCTTGCCTGGTTGGAGCCAAGAAGGACATCGACGAGCTGAACCCGCGCCCCGAGATCAGACACCTTTTTAAGGTAGCGCGCTATCTCGGCGCGTGGAAAGCTCGGGGGATACCCCATCGCGCTGCGGGTGTGGTCTGTAACGTACACCAGAACGACACGAGGGTCGGTGGTGCGTCGACTGCCATGGCGCATGAGCATGTCGATGAAGACGTTGTCGAGGGCGTCAAAGGCCCCCAGCCAGGAGAGCGCCATGAGCAGCAGCACGAGTCCCAGCGACAGACCGTGCAGACGACGCCGGTCGGTGTCGCGCATCACTTCCGGGGAGGCCATTGCCCCATTGCAGACCCGATGGTACAATTCAGGTCGAGCACGTTACACTCCATCTCATCTCCAGTGAGGAACCCTGTTGCGTCATGCGTCGTACCCCTGCATCAGTGTTCTTGAGCAAGCGACGAGGGCTCTCACAGCTCGAGATCATCATGGTCGTGGCCATCAGCGCCATCGTTCTCGCCGTCGCGGTTCCCATAACGAGACGCTCGCTTGACCGCCAGAGCGTTACCGCAACGGGAGCCCGTCTGGTCTCGTTCATCGCTGACGCGCGTTCAACGGCTCGCACAATAGGAACCGTGCTCCTGACACCCGTGGGCGGAACCACCTTCTCGCACTGCCTCGGCCTTCGCACCGACGTGGTGGGCACCACGTCCGCGACCCACATCTTCGCCCCCGAGTCCGGCGTTGTCATCACAGGGGGCCCAGACGTGAGCGGACTGACCATTCTCCCGAGCGGAGATTTCGACGCCAACGGGAGCGGTTACCTCGGTGTGCAGGGAGGATTCTCTGAGAACGCCGCCTTCGTCACGTTCAACGCAGCGGGTACCGCAACCATGACCGAGAAGGCCCCCTCAGACCAGCTCTCCTCCACGAACCTCGGTGAAAGCACAGTCGCCCTCCTGGGGGGGCTTGGGTTGAGCACTGGCTCCACAGGGACATCGAGCGGAACAAGCGCAGGTTCCACCGGGACGTCGAGCGGAACAAGCGGGGGATCTGCGGGGACACTTGCCCCGGCTGCAAGCGGGAGCTACCTGGAGGCTGGCGCGGGCGCTGGAGGCGGCTCAGTCGCTCCGATCGCGGCCCCCACGGCGCTACCCGGGCGATCGGCCGGAAGCTTTCTCCACGCGCCTGACCTTGCAGTGCTCAGAAGCTCATTGCAGTCGACCATCAGTGCGGCGAGCGTGACGCAGGCAGTACAACAGGTGGGCGGCCCCTGAGCGCCATCGGCGGGCGCCTTCAGCGGCGATCACGGCAGCAGCTCGACAAGACGCCGCGCGGGCCCGTCATCCGGCGAGAGTCGAAGGCAGGCATCGAGAGCACGACGGGCCACGGTGAAATCGTTCGCTCGATAGGCCGCAAGCGCACGGTTCCACGACTCCACGGTCGCCTGACGCTGGGGCTCGAGGGGGGCGTCGGTGGTTCCGAGAACCTCGAGCAACGTGACCGTGCCCTCGCGCCCCTTGATGGGCACCTGATCGAGCTCACGCACGTGAAAGGCCCCTTCAGAGCGCGCGTACCACGCATCGGTGGCGATGATGCCCACGTTGTAATCGCGGGTGAGGCGCTGAACCCGTGATCCGAGATTCACATTGTCGCCCAGCACGCCGTACTTCTGACGCTCGCTCGACCCGATGGTGCCCACGAGCATGGGGCCTGCGTTGAGTCCGACACCGATCTCGATGCGCGGATATCCGCGAGACTCCCAGCGCGGCCGCTGCTCGGCCAGCACACGCTGCATCTCGAGGGCGAGCCGGCCGGCGCGCACAGCGTGGTCATGTTGCGCGACCGGCGCGCCGAACACGGTCATGATCTCGTCGCCGATGTACTCGATGACCGTACCCTCCTCGGTCCGGATGGGATGGCCCATCAGATCGAAGTACTCCTTCATGAGCGCGAGCAGCCGAGGCGGCGCCCACTGCTGCGCCAGCGTGGTGAAGCCACGGATGTCGGCGAACACAACGGTCAGGTCGCGCTCCTCGCCCTCGGTGGCCACCTGACCATTGAGCATGAGATCGCGCACCCGCGGATCGACCACCATGCCGAACTGGGCGATGACGTTGGCGACCTCGGTGATGACTTCGTAGGCCACCTCGATGATGTGACAGAGCATCCATCCCGCCACGATCATGACGAGTGCCCGCATCACGAAGAAGGGCCAGGTGATCAGGCCCTGGGCGAGGATGGGGTCGATTTGATTCACGGGCGCGAGGCTCGTCTGGAGCTCGGTATGCGCAAACAGCTGGTAGACCCCGAGATATCCCAGCACCGAGAGCCCCGTCACCGCAACCGTGAGACGCCGTCGGAACTGGCTCGCGGAGTGCACGAGGGCGAGGAAGTACCCGAACACCGAGGGGCCGAACATGAATGACGAGGCCCCGTGAGGGCTCCGCCACTGGAACACGAGCAGCAGCACCGTCGGTACCAGGTAGATGGGCAGCAGCAGCCTGCGATACCCGGCCGCGCCGATCTGAGCGCGATCGACCGCGACCACGATGATCACGCACCAGAGCCCCAGCAGCCCCACGCACACAAAGGGGAGGGTCAGGTCTCGCAGGGTCCCCGTGAGGTTCAGCACCAGACCGAGCGCGGCGATGGTGAACGAGAAGCTCGCCATGGCGACGCTGACACGACGTAGCGTGGTGCGCACACGACGCTCGAGGATAGAGGCCACCAGCTCGTCTGTGCGACTGCCTCGTGGGTCGTGCGGGGCGTCTGCGCTCGCGGTCATGCCCGTGGCGCGCGCGTTGTGACGAGGCCGGGGGTCAATGCCCGACGATGGTTCCCTGATCTTGGTGCGCGTTCGCCAGCGCACCCCCGATGAACAGGGCTGTGGGCACTTCTTTTGAGCCCATCGCCACGAGGCTTCGCTTCATCGCCGTGCCCAGCGACTCGGCCCGCGCATCGCTGAGCAACGGATCGCCGGGGCGCTCCTGGTGGAAGGCCTCGATGTCTGACGCCAGCTTGTCGAGCTTCTGTGGAGAGGCCAGCGTGGTCTTGAGCGTTCCCTGCAGGTTGCTGAGAACGACACCGTGCGGCCCCCCCATGAGCGCACCCGCCACCATCATGGCGTTGCCCATGTGCGATTCTGAGACCCGCGCCCAGAGCTGCACCTTGAGCGAGGCGAGGTCGCTGGCCATCTCAGATCGCGTCGGTCGATCGAGAACCTCGGTGACCGTGAACGACTCTTCGGCCAGGCCGTGCGCGACCTGCTCGAGATTGCGACCGGTGACGCCGCGCGTGAGCGTTGCGGCAGTGGGGGTGGAGATGGGGGTTGTGCCGCTGGCGTTGATCATCATGATGCCCTGCGCTTCCCTGAATCGTTGGCGCCATGATAGCACGACCACCAACCGCCTGTACAGACTGTTGCTATTCCTTAACAGCCGCTCCAGACAGCCAACGCCAGAGACGCTGGACCGGCGACAGGCGAACCTCCCGAGGCCTACGCCCCATCATCCAGTCCTCGCGCAGACGCCCGAGGTCGCCTCGGGTATCGAGGGTTTCGAACCAGTCGGTCAGGAACGCCTGCATCTCGAAATCGTCGACCCGCACGGGGTAGCCGAATATGATGGGCGTCGATTCGAGCGTGACCCGCCCGAACTCGACGTGGGTGATCTCCCAGGCAGCAGCCTCAACATCGACCCACAGCATGCCATCGAGCGTTGCGTCTGTGACCAGCTGGTCTGGGCCTTCGATCTCGACGAGCTGCGCGCCTGGAACAAGTGCGCTCAGAATCCCGCGCTTCAATGTGCTGCGGCTGACCCCCACACGAAGCCCGGAGAAATCGTTGTCTCGCCTGTGCTGCGTCATGATGCTTCGCGCAGTGTCGCGAAAGACGAGCACGGGGTTCACGGTGCCGTAGATCGCGGGGAAGGCCAGCGTTCTCAGTCTCTCCGACACCTGTACCACGGGACTGAGAATGAGATCGATGCGCCGTTCCGTGAGCGCCTTCTTCCAATCGTCGTCTCGTTTCAGCACGATGAGCTCGATGGGGGCCTGCAGCGCGTCAGCCAGCATTCCCGTGAGCTCGACGCTGTACCCCACGAGCTCACCCCGTTCGTTGTAGTAGACGAAGGGAGGGCGCTCAGTCGAAACCACGCCGACGCGAAGCGGGCGTCCTCGATTGACCCGGGCAAGCCCTGACACCGGAGTCGAGGTGACAGGGTCGCCCGCCCCTTGCTTCACGGTCACCCGCTTGGAGAGGATCTGAGGATGACGAGCATAGTAGTGCCGGATGGAGGGCAACGACGACAGCGCGCCAGAGGCGCGCCCGCAGACGAGCGCCAGGAGCACGGTCATGGCCGCGAAGAGCGCCGCCAGCCGCACGTAGCCGACCCCACGTGCGCGATGCACTGCGTTCCAGGTGAGCACGGTCAAGAGCAGCAGCGATCCGGATTCGAGAGCGCTCTCGAAGCGGGCGGTCATCTCGTGGATGCCCGCATACAGGGAGACCGCGTCATGAGGTATGCCCAGCATCTCAGACAAGAAGGCATTCGCCCCCGTGCTCGAGCCGAACAAGGCCAGCGGTCCCATCAGGGCAAGTCTGAGCTGCTGTCCCAGATCGAGATAGCGGTCGAACGCCGCGGCCGCGAACAAGACGTACAGTATCAGCACGAGACTGCCGGTCAGTGGGAACTGATAGCCGAGCATCGCGATGGTCGACACCTCAGCCGCGCGCGCGTCATCGTCCCCTCCTGCCCGCGCTGTGTCAGCCCCATCCGCCGCGGCGACCGCGTGCGCACCCGACGCGCTGCCTGACGCCGGCGCTTCCGAGGCATCGGTCTCCTTGCTTGCGTCTCGCACGAGATCGGCGGCCGACGCAATGACCAAGGGCAGTACAGCGAACGTGCTGCCGATGAGAAACGAGAGCTGCATGGGCACAAAGCATCGCTTCCAGACCTCGAGAAACGGGCGCCCCGAGGTCATGCTCAGCAATGCGGGAAACGCCGCCAGCACGAAGAACAGCGTGAGCACCACAACCCCCACGAAGAAGACGCGCACCTGCGAGATCAGGGCCTCATCGAGAAGCCCCACCGCCGTTGTCGAGAGGCAGAACGTGATCAGCGGAAGCATTCGCGAGATGTTATCCCACATCTCCTCGAGCACCCGATACGCCACGTCAACGACGGCCAGGAGCTTCTCTCGCCCTTCCACCCGAAGAAGACACCAGGCGAACAGAAGGCAGAAGAACACCACCGCCGGCACCCCTCCGGTGGCCAGGGCCTCGAACGGGTTCGCTGGGATGAGCTGGGTGAGCAGGTCAACGGACTCGCCAGCCTGCGCCTGAACGGGGACGAGAAACGCTGCGTTTCCGACGGTGGGAAACAGGGCCGACACCGCCCAGCACCCCGCCAGGCTCATGGCCAGGATGGCTGCGAGGGCCTTTCCGCCCGCGCGGGCCATTGCCGAGAGGCGAGCAACCGGCAGCTGTCCGATGGCGTGGACGAGCCCCACGACAACGAACGGCAGGCTGAGCATGTTGAGCAGGTTGAGCAACCCCTTTGAGAGCGGAGCAAGCACGCTCGCCCACGGGCCGAGAAACCAGCCGGTCAGACAGCCGCCCACCAGGGCCAGGGTGTTCTTGGCGGGTTCCGACAGCCCACCCTTCGGTGCTTCAGGTGGAGAGTCAGTCTGGGAGGGAGAGGCTTCGTCCGCGACAATCTCAGTCATGCTCATGCGGAACTTGGCGCCAGAGGCGACCCTGACCTGCCAATGGAATGCGTTGCAAATCAGCCCGTTGTGCGGCTCTATCATCCACGATGCCTGTGCAGACGTCTCCTCCCCTCTCTCTTGCCGAGTCACACGCCCTTCAGCGGGCCTTCTCCGGCGCGAGCAACAAGGACGCATCGACCAGCGACGCCCGCGAGGTGCCTGTCGCAGGTCAGGCGCTCGCGCTTCGGGAGAACGGTCACGACTCGGTGATGATCAGCGGCCACATCCAAGGAACGCCTGCCAGCGTCTCCGGAGACGGCCAGCACCTCGCCTTTCCCGTTGACAGAAGCCAGATCGGGGTGGTCTCCACCCTGCCCGGCCCCCATCA
>RGZZ01000183.1 GCA_010028905.1 Pseudomonadota bacterium
ATTGGGGAGAGAACGTGATGAGCGCGTCCACGCCGGGATGCCCCTCGAGACAGGCATGACCCGCGGGTGACGCCACGACGGTGACGTGCGCGTCGCGCCAGTGCGTCCGGATGGCGCGCAGCAGGGGCGTGGTGAGAACCGTGTCGCCCAGGCCGTCGAGCCGAACGATGAGGAAGCGGGTGGCCACGCGTGTGGTCTCAGCGGGCTGGCGCCTGGGGCGTCGGTTCGATGTCGGCGTCGATGTTTCGGTCGACCTTGGGGGTGATTCCCTGACGCTTCAGCCGAAGCGTGTCGATGATGGTTTCGAAGTAGACGTAGATGATGAGCTGCTGCGCGCACCACAGGCGAAATCCGGTCAGCACCTCGTTGGGGCCGTTGAAGACAACCGATCGATAGTACCGCTCGACGTAGCCGCCCATCGAGAACATGCGGTGGGCAATCAGGCGGGGCGTGTGAAGGCCAGTGGCCAGCTTCACGCGCAGCGTGGGATGCTTGTCGACGAAGATGACCGCCGTGCGGGCCTTCGACTGGGTCTGCTTGCACAGGCGCCGCACATCGTCTGGCGTCCATCGCGGCTTGATGTGATAGACGATGGCTTTCTTGTTGTACTTCATGCCGAGGCCGAGCGCCTTGAGGCGCATGCCCAGCTCGAGATCCTCCCAGCCGTACTCGAGGAAGTCTTCATCGAACATGCCAGCCTGCAGCAGGTGCTTGCGGCTTGCCGACACGTTGCTGGTCCAGAAGAAGGCGGTGGAGATGTCCTGCATGTTGAACTGCGGGCCGGTGATGTTCTCGAGGTCGTGGATGTGATTGACCCAGCCGCGAACCACGTGATCCATGTGCCGCTCGTGCGTCTTCACGTGCTCGGCCAGCAGGTTGGGAGAGGCCACGATGTCGTCATCGATGAAGAGCACGATCTGACCGTTGGCATGCCGGATGCCCTGGTTCCTCCCCTTGGCCAGGCCGCTGTTCTGCTGGTGGACATAGGTCAGGGGGCACGGAGGGTCGAGTGACTTCACGTACTCGCCGGTCCCGTCGGTGGACCCGTCATCGATCAGGACGATCTCATACTGGTCCTTGGGAAAGCGCTGCGCGAAGAGCGCCTCAAGGGCCCTCTCCAGGAGCTTTTTTCGATTGTACGTGCACATTTGGACGGATATTCTTATTGACAATTCTTTCCGTCTCCCCGGCGGTGTTGGGTGGAGGTGAAGGGGCAGTCACGGCAGGCGCTCGCGCGGGGGTCGCGCTGGGAGCGGATTCTTCAGAGGCGACGCGATCACGCTCTTCCTCGAGCGAGCGCAGGTAGTTGTATCGAAAGATGCGAGCCTCGTAGAAGGCCCGCTTCTGGGGGGGCAGCTCGTCCGGGTCTTCCTGCCACTTCTCGAGACAGTACTGGTAGAGCTTCTCGTTGGCCTGGAGCTTGTTCCACCAGCGCAGCCAGGGGTGCAGCCCGGTGGCCAGCGCCACCTTCCAGTGGGGATGCTTCTGGTAGTAGGCCACGGCGCTTCTCCCCAGCTCACGCGCCTGGCGCATCATTCCGTCGAGCTGATCTCTCTGCAGCTCGGGTTTGTAGTGGTAGACCATGGCCTGCTGGTTGAAGTGCATCGTCCAGCCCTTCTCGCGCAGGCGCCAGCCGATCTCGTTGTCTTCGAAGCCGTACTCGACGAAGCTCTCGTCGAAACCGCCGATGTCGACCAGGGCGAACTTGCTCACGGAGGCATTGCACGTGCAGAAGAAGGCCGCGGAGAAGTCTCGCCACGACACCGCTCGCCCCTCGGGGATTCGATGCTCGGTCACATTGATGATGGGGCCGCGGATGACCGAGTGGCGATGCTTGCGGTGCCATTCCATGTGCTCGTTCAGCAGCTCCGGTGGCGCGATGATGTCGTCGTCGACGAACAGGATGTGATCGCCCGTCGCTTCCTTGATGCCCCGGTTGCGAGCCGCCGAGCGCCCGGCGTGCGGGATCTTGTAGTACTGGTGGCCGCAGAGGAAGCCCATGTCCTTGACCACCTGCTCGGTGTGGTCGGTGGAGCCATCGTCGATGATGACGATCTCGTACTCGTGGATGTCGAAGAGCTGGTTGCGGCCCAGGCTGTCGAGCGCCACGCGGAGGATATCTGCGCGGTTGTAGGTGCAGATGACCACGCTCAGCTTGAGGTTCTTCACGATCTCACCCCTCCGGGAGCGTTTCTCTCCGAAGGCTCTTCAGACCTGCGTGCGCGGGCGATGAGCTGCGAGCTCGATCTGCCGTCGACCAGGGGAAAGATCTGTATCTCCGCGTTCAAGGCCTGCAGCACAGCGTGCTCGGGAAGCTGCTCTGGCACGTAGTCACCGCCCTTGACATGCACGTGCGGTCTCAGCACCTGAAGGGTCTCGATGGGCGTGTCTTCGTCGAACACGGTCACGTACGATACACACTCGAGTGCAGCCAGCACTTCGGCTCTGTCAGACTCAGACACGACAGGACGGGTGGGACCCTTGAGGCGACGCACAGAGTCATCGGAGTTGATGGCGACCACGAGCACGTCGCCCATCGCTCGGGCGCGCTGCAGCAGGCGTACATGACCGATGTGGAGCAGATCGTAGCAGCCGTTGGTGAAAACGATGCGGCGCTCGTGGCGCTGCGCGTCGAGCGCCGCGGCAAGCGCGTCCCGGTTGAGCACCTTCGTCATTCGAGATCACGAAGGGCGGCCACGATCTCGTCGACCTCTACCGTGGCCGTGCCCACCTTCTGCACCACGACCGCGGCAGCAAGGTTGGCGAGCTGCGTGGCTTCGAGCATCGTTGCGCCCGCCACGAGGCACAGGGTGAGCACCGAGACCACGGTGTCGCCCGCGCCGCTCACGTCGTAGACCTGACGCGCCAGTGCCTGGACGTGGTGGGCGGAGTCGAGGGTCACGAGCGACATGCCGCGGTGACCGCGCGTGATGAGCACGGCAGACGGGTTCATCTGCGCGATCATGGCGCGCCCCGCGGCTTCCGTGCCGGACTCGGTGTCGCACGGGATGGCCGTTGCGCCATGGGCTTCGCGCTCGTTCACCGCGAGCAGCGTCACGTTGCCGAACATGGTCACGTTCTCGGGCTTGGGCTGCGCCACCACGGGAATTCCCTTGCGCTGGGCCCGCTCGAGCAGGGGGTCGACGAGTGACGGGACGAGCACCCCTTTGTTGTAATCGGAGAAGAGCACAGCATCGCAGTCGCCCAGGCTGTCGCCCACGGCATCGAGAAGAACGGTCGACGTGCTGCCATCGATGCGGTCGCGACACTCCGCGTCTGCTCTCACGACCTGCTGGCTGTGCGCGATGATGCGGGTCTTCGTAGTTGTCGGCCGCCCGTCGAGGGCGTGCAGGGCCTCTGCCCGCGCCCCTTCTTCGACGAGCATCTGGCGGAGGCGACGACCGTTGTCGTCGTCTCCCACGGTGCCCATGATGGCGCACCCGGCGCCCAGCTTGCACAGATTGTGCACGACGTTGGCGGCGCCGCCGGCGGTGTAGGTCGAGCGCTCGATGTCGACCACGGGCACGGGGGCCTCTGGAGAGATGCGGTGCACGGTGCCCCACAGCCAGTGGTCGAGCATGCAGTCGCCCACGACGAGCACCCGCATCGACCTGAAGCGCGAGAAGATCTCCCTCGCGCGAGACTCGGAGACGGGCGCGCGGCTCATGACGACGAAGCGGCCGCCGCGGGTGGCACCAGCACTGCCATGCGATCGATGACCGCGGCGGCGAGGAGGGGCAGCATGATCTCGTGGTGGCCGGTGATGGCGTATCCCTTGCCGTTCAGCTCACGCGCGCGCGACACGGGGTTCAGGTTCGAGCGATAGTGCTGGATGAAGTCCATGGTGACGCCGGTGAAGCCCTCCACCGGATGCCCCAGGTTGCGTGCCGCGGCGAACGCCTTTTCGAGCACCACCGGCAAGACCACGGCAGAGCCCATGTTCATCACCACCGACCCCTCGCCCACGTGAGACATCACGCCACAGAGCAAGCGGAAATCTTCGAAGGTGGCGTGTCCCATGTGGTCGCCGCGGGTGGAGGGATGGGTGTGGTGGATGTCACCACCCACGGCGACATGGATGGTCACCGGGATGCCGAGCCTCACGCCTGTGGCCAGGATGGATCTGGAGAGCAGGGGAGGATCGGCGGCGATGAGCGCTCGCCCGAGCATCTCTCCGAGGCCCTTCTTCTCGGCATGGGCGGCTGCCGTTGCGGCGTTGATGAACTCGCCCGTCTCGGTCACCATGCCGAAGTTGCCGGCCTTGATGCCGTCGGCCACGCTCTCCGAGGTCTGACCTGCCAGCGCCAGCTCGACATCGTGGATGGCGCCCGCCCCGTTGAGGGCGATGGCAGAGATGACGCCTCGCTCCATGAGGTCGATGATGAGGGGCGAGAGGCCGCACTTGATGACGTGCGCGCCCATCGCCCAGAGCACGACCCGGCCGTTGCAGGCGGCTGACGCGAGCGCCTCGACCACGGCGCGGAAGTCACGACCCACGAGAATATCGGGCAGCGAAGAGATGAAGTCGCGCATCGTGCTGCCCGCGGGCAGCGGTTGCGCGAAGTCTTCGCTGCGGACCTTGTTGGCGCGCTCCGCCAGGGGGTAGGTCTTGACCTGCCCGAAGTCGAGCGGCGTGAAGCGATAGGCCATGGTGTCTCCTCGTTGGGTGCTCATCCCCAGGGGACAGGGGATGCGATCGGCAGGACGCCTTCGACGCTGTCGATCTGTCGTCCACATCGCCAGCGATGCAGAGGCAGCATTAAGTGCGTCGGGGCGGTTCGGCGTGGTAAAAACCCGTTCCTTCCTTCTTCGTCGCGGGCGGTGCTGTCCGGGAGCAGGCGACGGGAGGGGAGGGCACGAACTCGCAGGCACGTTGGAGGATACGGTCGTGAGAGAGCCCATAGAAGGTCTCGACAGCATCTTTGCGGGTGCCGCCGAGCAGTGTGAGATGGTGGCCGCCGCCGTGCGCAACCCGGATGTCGATGTGTCGTGGGTGCAGCGCATGGCGTTCGAGTACCTGGTGCGGGTGCTGCGCGTCGAGGCTGCGGAGAGCGAGGCACCTTCGGCGGCGCGCCTGCTGAGAGCCGCGTCGCTGTTCGAGCGACTGACCCGGGATGCTTCTCTCGAGGCGTTCGAGATCGCACGCGATTGGACGTGCTCCTCGTGTGGTGATACGGTCCCGGGCCGCCTTGCCATCAGTGGGGTGCGGGCGCGCGAGCCGAAGGTCGCAGTCACCTGTGCGGCCTGCGCGCAGACCAGTCCAGGTGGCACGGGGGCCGACGAAAAGGTGCGCCACATCTTTCGCGACAATCTCGCCACGGGATGGAATCCGCGCTTCAACAACTTCGACTGGGACGGATCCTGAGCGCGAGGGCGAAGCGGTCGAGACCGTCTCGCAAAGAGAAGAGGGGCCCGCCGCGGCGGACCCCTCTCTTGCGTGGTGACAGCAGGCGCCTACATCATGTCGAGGCCGCCCATGCCTCCCATTCCGCCCATTCCGCCCATGCCACCCATTCCGCTGAAGTCGCCGCCACCGTGACTGTGACCGTGGCTGTGGCCTTCGCCCTTCTGCGGACGCTCGGTGACCAGGGTCTCGGTGGTGAGAACCATGGCGGCGATAGACGCCGCGTTCTGGAGGGCGGTGCGCGTCACCTTGACGGGATCGACGATGCCCTGCGCGATCATGTTGGTGTAGGTGCGTGCCATCGCGTTGAAGCCCTCGCCCGTGGGCAGCCCTTTCACCTTCTCCACCACCACCGAGCCTTCGAGGCCCGCGTTGGCGGCGATCTGGCGAAGCGGCTCTTGCAGGGCCTGACGCACGATCTGCACCGCCACGCGCTCGTCAGCGTCGGTCAGCTGCACGGCGTCGAGCGCCTTCAAGGCCATGATGAATGCCGTTCCACCGCCTGGCACGATGCCCTCTTCCACCGCGGCGCGCGTGGCCGAGAGGGCATCTTCCATGCGGTGCTTCTTCTCCTTGAGCTCGGTCTCGGTAGCCGCTCCCACGCGGATCACGGCGACACCGCCTGCGAGCTTGGCGAGACGCTCCTGGAGCTTCTCACGGTCGTAGTCGGACTCGGTCTCCTTGATCTGGCGCTTGATCAGCTCCACGCGAGCCTGGATGGCCGCGGTGTCGCCGCGGCCTTCGACCACCGTGGTCTCTTCCTTGGTGGCGCGCACGCGGGCAGCGCGCCCCAGCATGTCGAGGCTCACCTTGTCGAGCTTGAGCCCGAGCTCGTCAGAGACTACCTGCCCGCCCGTGAGCGTGGCGATGTCCTTGAGCATCTCCTTGCGTCGATCTCCGAAGCCAGGGGCCTTCACCGCCAGGATCTGGAGCGTGCCGCGCAGCTTGTTCACCACCAGGGTGGCAAGCGCCTCACCATCGAGATCTTCGGCGATGATGACGAGCGGCTTCTGCATCTGCACCGTCTGCTCGAGCACCGGAAGGAGGTCGGCCACGGCCGAGATCTTCTTCTCGGTGATGAGGATGAACGGCTCGACGAGCTCGCACTCCATGCGCTCTGAGTCGGTGACAAAGTACGGCGAGATGTAGCCCTTGTCGAACTGCATGCCCTCGACGTGCTCGAGGGTCGTGGCCATGGTCTTCGACTCCTCGACGGTCACCACGCCGTCCTTGCCCACGTTCTCGAGGGCGTTGGCGATGAGGTCGCCGATCTGCTGGTCGTTGTTCGCCGCGATGGAGGCGACCTCGCTGATGCGGTGCTTGTCTTCGACGGGCACCGCCATCTTCTTGATCTCGTCTACCACGACCTCGACGGCGTGCTCGAGACCGCGCTTGATCATGAGCGGGTTGGCGCCCGCGGTGACGTTCTTCATGCCCTCCTTGATCATCGCCTGCGCGAGGACGGTGGCCGTGGTGGTGCCGTCACCGGCCACGTCGTTCGTCTTGCTTGCGACCTCGCGAAGAAGCTGGGCGCCCATGTTCTCGAACGGGTTCTCGATCTCGATCTCCTTGGCGATGGTGACGCCATCATTGGTGACGAGCGGCGAGCCGAACTTCTTGTCGAGCAGGACATTGCGCCCACGCGGCCCCAGGGTGACCTTCACAGCGTTCGCGAGCGTGTCGATGCCTCGCTCGAGCGCCTTGCGGGCTTCGGTATCGAAGATGATTGCCTTGGCTGCCATGACGTATACTCCTCGTTTCTGCGCTTATTCGAAGATGGCCAGGAGATCGCGCTCCTGGAGGATCACGTATTCTTCGCCCTCGACCTTGATCTCGGTTCCGCTGTACTTCCCGTAGAGAACGGTGTCTCCGGCTTTGACCTCGAGCGCGATGCGCTTGCCGTCGTCACCGATGCGGCCGTTTCCGGCGGCCAGGACCTTGCCACGGGTGGGCTTCTCCTTTGCGGAATCGGGAAGGATCACGCCGCCGCGTGTAATCTCTTCCTGCTCGAGTGCCTTCACGACGATGCGATCGCCGAGCGGGCGAAGGGGGACGGTCTGAGTAGCCAATTGTGGAGCCTCCTTGTGTCGACGGTGCCTCTGGTGCAGAGAGAGCGCGGTGCAGCCGCTCGGAGGGGGCGGTGTGCGCCGGGCCGTGTCAGTTCCTGTCCGGCGAGCCATCTCGGCCCCTCATGGCGAGGGTTGGCGAGAGAGACACACCGGGTCGCGAGACGGGCTCTGGCACTCTGTCAGGGCATCTGCTGAAGGCGAGACAAGTTGGCCGACCACCGTGGGATTCCTTCTCGTGAATCATCTTCCATGGCGGGCCGCGACGGACTGCGCGATTCTGTGCGGGATTCACGCCCGCGGCTTTTGCCGGAAATAAAAAAAACCCCGTAGGTGACGTGCGGCTGGGATATTGAACCGGCCGCGGCAGGTGGGGGCGCCTCTGACCTGAAGCCCGCAGGACTTCCACACCTTGGAAGGGTGGTGTCACTTCGGCTTCAGAGTATGGCCCCCAAGGTGTCGATGTTGGCTCAATGACACCGAGTCTGCACGTTCACCACAGGGTTTGAGGTGATTCTCGAATGATATCACAATCGCATGACGCCCTGCAACCCCTCTCGACCAGAACCCACGGTTGTGTGATTCACCGAACAGGGGCACAGCCCACGGTCACTTGATACGATGCGGCCTCGGCTCAGCGGAGACCAGGCCTGGTCTCGACAAGGTGAGCACCGAATGCGCTATCATGGGTTTCGGCCTTCCAGCTCGCGCACGCGTTCGTGCGCCGCATCAATGATGGCGTCGAGCTCATCGCGCGCACTCTGGTGCAAGGACGGTTGCAGACTGAAGCGCTTGTAGTCTCTCACCCTGAGATACGCCTCGCGCGCGCGATCGGTCTCACCCAGGGCGCGATAGCACAGGCCGGTGTCGTATTCCGCGAGGGCTCTCGTGACCACGGCATCGTCTTGCGGAAATCCATCGATCACCTCGCGCATGCCCTCGATGGCGAGCCGGAGCTGTCGCTGGCGCTCGTTTCCGCGGCGCTTGAACCCTGGTTCGAGCCACGTGGCACGCGCATAGAAGTACTGCTCGAGTGCGTTCTCTTTTCTGGGAACCAGCGGCTCGCGTTTCTTACCACATGAAAGCCCTGCCAGCGCAGCAAGCGCGATGGCCACGACGAGGAGGCTGGTGCTTCGCAGGCCGAGTCTCACGGTTTCGCGTCGTTGCGCAGGAGTCGAATGAAGGGGCGGTGGCCGAGCGCGATCATGGGTGCGGATTTCGCCCCGTTTCCGAGAATTCCCCCACACCGCCGATATGCGCAGGCATCGGCTCCGGGCCAACCCGGAAGCGAGTGCAGCGGGCATGCTTTTTTTTGAAAAGGTCTTGCACAAAACCCCTTGAATCGTGTTATCATAGGCCAGAAGCGGTCGCCAGGACGTAAGAAGCCCGCACGGGCAGACGCGGCTGCCGCATATCCTGTCGGGAGGTGCACGAGGTTGGCCAGAAGTCTACAGAACCGCGTACGATCGAGCCGCTTGGCATCCGCAGAGAGCGCTGTGCTCGATGTGCTGCGTCCCCGCTCATCCGATGACACGCGTGGTGTCGCGCGACGAGAGCGCGCCAAGATAGGGGCGCGTCTTCTCGAGCATGTGCTGCAGGAGACGGGCCCAGCGATGAATCTGCGCAGCGAGGTGCGCAGACGCCGAGAGATGCTCGACAGCCCCTTGCCACAGGAGCGTTGAGCGACTGGCGCACTGCGCGCCACACGGGCAGGCTTCAGAAAGAGAGCGGTGCGCACCGCTC
>RGZZ01000184.1 GCA_010028905.1 Pseudomonadota bacterium
GCGCGCTGAGGCGCGCCGCCCTCTTCACCTGACCTGCGCGCTGAAGGGGCGCAAGGAGAGGGTGGGGAAGCCAGACACAGCGCTTGGAGGGAGCCTCGCACGAACGTGTCACACGACTTCAAGATCGACATCAGCCTGGCGGAATGGCAGGAGCGTCTCACCTATCTGAACATCGGTGAGGAAGACGCGGCGGTGCTGAAGCCGTTGCACGAGACGTTCGTTGCAAGGCGCGAAACGTTTCTCGATCGCTTCTACGACCATCTGCTCGGGTTCAACGACAGGCACAATGCGCTCGCCACACCGCAGATCGCGGCGCGTGCTCGGCAGGGCCAGGCGACCTACATGGAGCGCATGCTGCTGGGGGACTACGATCTCGAGTTCTATCGCCTGAGCGTACGCGTTGGACTGCGCCATCAGGAGCTGGGTCTCGAGCCGCGATGGGTGGTGGGGGCCTGGACGATGTACCTCACCTACTGGACCGACGTCGTCTGTGAGCTCTTCCCCGATGACAAGGAGAAGCGCCTGCGCACGCTACAGGCCCTGCAGAAGGTGAACATGCTGGCACTTCAGCTCATGGTCGACGCCTACTATGCGAGCACCCTCGAACGCGTGCAGGCCATTGTCTCATCCCAGCGCGAGGCTATCCTTGAGCTGTCGACTCCCGTCATCGAGATCAGCGACGGGGTCATGGTACTCCCGCTCATCGGCACCATCGATAGTGTTCGCACCCGACAGATCATGGACAGCCTGCTCAACCGAGTAGTCGAGACCCAGGCTGAGATCGTGATTCTCGATCTCACCGGCGTGGCCGTCGTCGACACGGCAGTGGCCAATCACCTGATGAAGACGGTTGAGGCGGCCGAGCTGCTTGGAACGCGCTGCATCATCACGGGCATCAGCCCGGCAATTGCCCAGACCCTCGTGCACCTCGGGGTCGATCTCGGTCGCATCACCACCAGCGCAACGCTGCGAACCGGGTTGAAGCTGGCCTGGCGCAGCCAGGGCGTCGGCCTGCAGGCGCGAGAGAGAGCGCAGTGACCCGGCGCGCGCCTCGACTCAAGGAAAGAGGTTGAGATGGCTCGCATACCTGTGCTGAAGTTCAAGGACGTACTCGTTGTCTCGTTGCAGGTCGAGATGCAGGATCAGCTCGCGCTCGAGCTGCAAGACGACGTGCTCTCCGCCCTCGCGCGATCCTCGGCCCGAGGCCTGCTCATCGACGTGAGCGGCATCGACGTGGTCGACTCCTTTCTCGGGCGGGTCATTGCCGACACGGCGAGCATGGCGCGGCTCATGGGAACCCCCACGGTACTCGCAGGTCTGCAGCCCGCGGTCGCCATCGTTCTGACCGAGCTGGGTCTGAAGCTGCCGCACATCCGGACGGCCCTCAATCTCGAAAAAGGGCTGTCTCTCCTCGATGCCGAGCCATGAGTGACGATGGTCTCGGTCTGCGCCTCTCCATCGCCTCCGAAGCCGACGTGGTCATTGCGCGCACCCGCGGCAAGGAGCTGGCCAAGGGCATAGGGTTTGGGCTGGTCGATCAGACCCGAATCGCCACGGGCATCTCCGAGCTGACACGCAACATCCTGCAGTATGCCCAGCAGGGGCACATCACGCTTCGTCTCGTCGACGCCAGCACCCCCTCTCCGTTCAACACGTTTCGTCGCAAGGGGCTCGAGATCGTGGCGGAGGATCATGGCCCCGGCATCCGGGATCTGAATCAGATCCTCGAAGGACGAAGCCTCTCCGGCCGAGGGCTCGGGCTCGGCATACCTGGGACGCGCAGGCTCATGGACGAGTTCGAGATCGTATCCGAGTCGGGGTCGGGTACTCGGGTCCGGTGCATCAAATGGCTCGCGTGACCGCAGCTGGCCTCGCGGGGTGATCGCGTGGCCTTGGAGATCGTCGTGAAGAGCCGTGCGCGGCTGCCGCAGAGCGTGAGCGGAGACGCATTCTGGTATGCCGAGTCAGGCTCTCTTCTCTGGGCGCTGGTGGTCGATGGCCTGGGACACGGTGTTCAGGCCGCCGAGCCCGCCCACCTGGCGGTAACCTGCATCTCGGGATTGGTGCAGCGCCTTGCGGACACGCGATTCGACCCCGCCACCTCGCTCCGGGACATGGTCGTGCGAACCGATGAATGCCTGCGTGGCACCCGTGGGGCCGCGCTGGGGCTGGTGCTGCTCGACGCCGAGCGAGGCGAGGGGCATTTCGTCGGTGTGGGCAACGTCGAGATGCGTGTCTGTGGGCCCCGTGCGCTCGCACGCCCCATCTGCAGCCCCGGGATCGTGGGTGCCCGTCTGACCCGCGTGCGCGTGGAGCGCTTCGACTACGTGCCCGGTCACACGGTGATCCTGCACTCTGACGGCTTGTCGTCACGCTTCGAGCTCGATGCGGTTCCTGCCACCGCCTCCCTCGAAGAGGTGGCCGACGCGCTCGTTGCAAGGCACGGCAAGGCAGACGATATGACGCTGCTCGTGGTGAGACAGCATGCGTGAGACCCTGAGGGAAGAGTACGCTTCCATTCTCTGCGATCACATGGCGGGTGCTGGTGAGGCGGCGGAGATGAGGGCCTACGATTTTGCCCGCGGCCCAGAGCCTGTTCATCGAGGTGGTGATGGCATTCTCACTGGGGTATCGCCAGACCCTCGACGAGCTCGAGCACTCGAACCGGGAGCTGGCCAGCGTCTCGCAGTTCAAGTCACGCATGTTGAGCATGGTGGCCCACGATCTCACGAACCACATGACCGCCATCAAGATCTTCGCGAACAGCATCGCCCAGAGATCAGAGGGCAGCGTTCAGTCACACGCGCAGAACATCCTCGAGGTGATCGCCGATGAGGAGATGCTGGTGCAGAACCTGCTCGACATCGGGCGCATCGACACGGGACGCCTGAAGCTCGTGCTCGTCCCGCTGCCCTTGCTGGCGCTCATCGAGCGCGCGGTGGCCCGCATCTCGCGCACCACGACGCGGCACTCGTTCTCGGTCGTGGGCAGCGACGTGCGCGTGCGCGCCGATCAGGCCAAGGTGCAGCAGATCCTCGAGAACGTCATCGGCAATGCGGTGAAGTACTCGCCGGAAGGGGGGGGCGTTGACGTGGTGGTGACCGTCGAGGGCGGCCACGCCGTGGTCGAGGTTCGCGACCGCGGACTGGGCATCAGCCCTGAAGATCTGCCCCACGTGTTCGAGCCCTTCTACCGCGGTAGCCGGACGGAGGGTACGTCGATTCGCGGAACCGGTCTCGGCCTCTCCATCGTTCGCTCGCTTGTGAAGCTGCACGGCGGGAGCATCAGCGCAGACAGCGTGCCAGGCAAGGGAACCACGGTCCGCTTCGCGCTGCCGCTGTCGATCGAGGCCTCAGAACGGGCGGCCCCGCACGATGAAGACGGCCAGCAGCACGAACAGTAATCCGAGGGCCAAGCTCCCGACGCACGCTACTACAGCCGGCAGCTGAGCTGTATCGGGCAGGGAGCCGATGGAGTCTCATCCCTCGGGCCGGGTACCATACGCCCAGAGGTCTCCGCTCGTGCAGCGCGCGGAGGCGAAACCGCCTGGAGGAAGCGATGGCTGGAGACACTTCAGAGCAATACGATGACGACGTCGTTCGCAAGTACGTGGGGGCCACTATCGTCTGGGGTATCGTGGGAATGCTGGCCGGGCTCTGGGCCGCACTTGAGCTGGCGTCGTACCGCTTCAATCTCGATCTGCCCTACATCTCGTTCGGGCGTCTGCGGCCGATACACACGAATGCCGTGGTCTTCGCCTTCTCGGGCAACGCCGTGTTTGCTGCGGTGTATCACTCCACGCAGCGCCTCTGTCGCGTGCGCATGGCCTCAGACCTGCTCTCTCGCCTACACCTCTGGGGGTGGCAGCTTATCATCGTGCTCGACGCCGTGTGCCTGGCGCTCGGGTACACCGATGGCAAGGAGTACGCCGAGCCTGTCTTCTTCATCGACCTGCTCATCGCCGTGGTGTGGGTGATGTTCATGGTCAACTTCTTCTGGACCATTGCTCGTCGAAGAGAGCAGCACCTCTATGTCACCCTGTGGTTCTACATGGCGTCGATCATCTCCATCCCCATTCTGCACATCGTCAACAACGCTGGCATCCCGGTGAGCCCGTTCAAGTCATACCCCGTGTTCTCAGGCGCCCAGGACGCGCTGATTCAGTGGTGGTACGGGCACAATGCGGTGGGCTTTCTCCTCACCACCCCGTTCCTCGGAATGATGTACTATTACCTGCCCAAAGCGGCGCAGCGGCCGGTCTACTCGTACCGGCTGTCGGTGGTGCACTTCTGGTCGCTCGTGTTCATCTACGTGTGGGCGGGGCCGCACCATCTGCTCTACACGTCGCTGCCCGACTGGGCCCAGACCCTCGGCATGGTGTTCAGCATCATGCTCATCGCACCGTCGTGGGGTGGTATGATCAACGGCCTGATGACGCTCAAGGGCGCGTGGGAGCAGCTGCGCACCGACCCCATCCTGAAGTTCTTCGTGGTGGGCCTCACCTTCTACGGAATGTCGACCTTCGAAGGCCCCATCCTCTCCATCAAGTCGGTCTCGGCCCTCGCACACTACACCGATTGGATCGTGGGACACGTGCACAGCGGAGCACTTGGCTGGGTGGGTTTCACCACGTTCGCCATGTTCTACTGGATGGTTCCGCGCCTGTATGGCACCACGCTCTGGTCGGTCCGCCTCGCCACGGCGCACTTCTGGACGGGCACCATCGGCATCGTGCTCTACATCGTGGCCATGTGGATCACAGGCGTGACCCAGGGATTGATGTGGAAAGCCTTCACGCCAGAGGGAACCCTCGCCTACAGCTTCATCGAGACGGTGAAGGTGCTCAAGCCGTACTACTGGGTGCGCGCGCTCGGGGGCGGGCTCTATCTCACGGGCGTGCTGATGATGGGATACAACTTCCTGATGACCATTCGACAAGGCCAAGTGGTGACCGTCGACGTGCCGTCACAGCCCGTTCAGCCGGCGAGGCTTCCGGGCCTTGCGGAAGCGGGGGCTTGAGAATATGTTCAAGCAGTCAGAGATCGAGATCAAAGGCCTTCTGATGGCCGTGCTGGTGACCCTGGTCGTGGCGGTGGGCGGCGTTGTCGAGATCGTGCCGCTCATCCAGACCCGCGCGGAGACGGTTGCCATCCCAGGCGTGAAGCCTTACTCTCCCCTCGAGCTGGAGGGGCGCGACATCTACATCCGCGAGGGGTGCTATGTCTGCCACAGCCAGCAGGTGCGCCCTTTCCGAGACGAGACCGAGCGCTACGGGACATACTCACGGGCGGGGGAGTCGGTCTATGATCGCCCTTTCCAGTGGGGCTCGAAGCGCACCGGTCCGGATCTCGCGAGGGTGGGCGGCAAGTATCCGGACTCTTGGCACTACACGCACATGCGAAACCCGCGTGACATCGAGCGAGATTCGATCATGCCCAACTACCCGTGGCTGTACGCCAACACGCTCGATATGCGCCTCACTCGCGCCAAGCTGGTGGCCAACCGAGCGCTCGGGGCGCCCTACACCGATCAGGAGGTCGATGGCTGGCAGGCGTCACTCGAAGCACAGGCCGCGTCGATCCAGCAGAGCCTGGCCAGGAACGGTTTCGCAGATGCACAGGCCGATCGCGAGATCATCGCGCTCATCGCATACCTGCAGCGATTGGGCAAGGACATCGGCACGCGTGACAAGGTGGGGATGCATTGATGGATGTGCTGTCGGGTACGATCCTTGCGCAGGCCGTGTTGGTCCTCTTTCTTGCCGTGTTCGGTGGGGTGGTGTTCTGGGCCGTGCGCATGCCGCAGAGCGAGGCCGAAGCCCTGGGACGGATTCCCCTCTCGTTCGACGACGTGCCGTGCGCCGCCGAGAAGACGACTTGTGGAGGTGATGGACGTGGCTGAGATCAGGGAACACGTGGCGGACGGAATCGAGGAATACGACAATCCCCTGCCGGCGTGGTGGCTCTACGGCTTCTATGCGAGCATCGCCTTTGCGCTCGTCTATGCGGTCGTCTATCCCAGCCTCTGGTGCTGGTCGGGAACGGCGCGATGGACCTCGGCCGGACAGTATGACGCCATGGTTGCGAGCGCCCCGAAGGTCGCGGTGGCAAAGGTCGATCTCGAGAAGATGTCGGCTGATCCTGGCGTCGTCGCAAAGGGCCACGAGATCTTCAAGACCTACTGTGTCGCTTGCCACGGCGACAATGCGGAAGGGAAGATCGGCCCGCCGCTGGTGGCTCACAAGTGGCGGTACGGTGGCGATCCGGACAGCATCCTCACCACCATTCGCGGAGGGCGTCCGAATGGCATGCCCACCTGGAGCAAGGCCATCTCTGATGACAAGATCCAGTTGGTTGCGGCCTACGTGTTCTCGCTCTCCCACGGTGCATCGGCTCCGGAGAGCGGCCCATCGGGCGCTCCTGCGGGCGTGGGAAGCCCGCAGCCGACCGCCAGCTCGGGGAAGAAGGCCATGGCGCCCTCCACGGACCTGCCGCAGGCCACCCTTCCCCGCGCCCAGTCTGGCACACTGCACTGATCGGAGACGGAGGACATGAGCACACGCGCGGGCGAGGAGACACCCGTCAAGAGCGGTCCGATGGTGCAGGCACGCAAGAAGGTTCAGCCTCGCCTGCTGTTCGGCCGTTTCAAGCGTGCGCGACTGGCCATCAGCGCGGTGCTGCAGAGCGTGCTCTTCTTCGGCCCCTGGATCACGTACAAAGGCCAGCAGGCGATTCGCATCGACCTTGCCGCACGCAAGCTGCATCTCTTCGCCTTCACGTTCTGGCCTCAGGACACGGCCTTCTTGCTGGTGATGCTCATCTTCCTGGCCGTGCTCATGTTTGCTTCCACCGCGGTGGCCGGACGCATGTGGTGCGGCTATGCCTGTCCGCAGACCCTGCTTACCGAGTCTTTCGTCTTCGTCGAGACCTTCTTCGAGGGCAGCCGCGCGAAGCGCATCAAGTTTGCCCAGGCCCCCTGGAACGCCGACAAGATCGCCCGCAAGCTGGGCAAGTGGTCGGTCTGGACGGTGATGTCGCTCTGGCTCGGCGTCACCTTCGCGGGGTACTTCCAGGACGCATACGCGCTCGTTAGCAATCTGCTTCACGGGCACGTCAGTGTAGGGAACGCCACGATCATCTCCATGGTGGCGTCTGCCGCGTACTTCGACTTCGGCTGGTTCCGCGAGCAGATGTGTCACTACGCCTGTCCGTATGCCCGTTTCCAGAGCGCCATGTTCGACGCCGACTCGCTCATCGTGGGGTACGATGTCCGACGCGGCGAGCCACGGGGGCACAAGGGCGCCGCGGGGGCCGGCGATTGCATCGACTGCGCGATGTGTACGCAGGTCTGCCCCATGGGCATCGATATCCGCAACGGCCTGCAGCTCGAGTGCATCGCCTGCACGGCGTGCGTCGACGCCTGCGATTCGGTGATGGATCGCATCGGTCGTCCGCGCGGGCTGGTGGGCTACAGCTCGCTCAACACCCTGGAGGGCAGGCCGCTGAAGATCGTGCGCCCACGCGTGGCGGTGTACGCGGCCATGCTGGTCGCGCTGGGCGGGGTGTTCATCGTCATGCTGGCGCATCGACCGCTGCTCGTGGTCGACGTCATGCGCAAATCTGGCGTCCAGGCTGTGTACGCGGTGACCGCAGATGGTCACGTGAGCAATCTCTATCACCTCAACTTCATCAACAAGGACCGGGTCGCGCACGATGTGCAGATCTCGGTAGAGGGCTTTCCCGGAGCAGTTGTCGTGGCGCCCGAGAACCCCCTTGCCCTTGCCGCTGACAGCGCCCGTGACGTCGACGTGTTCGTGGTGCATCCGCCCGCACAGCTGCCCCCTGTGACCCCCTTCAGCTTCAGGTTTGCCGATGCGCGGTCGCAGCGCTTCGTCGACACCCAGGAAGCCACGTTCCTGGGGCCATCGCGATGACCCTCGCTCTTCCGGAAGCGTCGCAACAGAGCTGTGAGGATCGCTCTTGCGCGCATTGCGGTCTCGCGCTGCCGCGCGCCCCCTTTGAGCAGGTTGATGCGAGCGGCACGGTGTGGCGCTTCTGCTGCGAGGCCTGTCGCATGGTCTTTGCGGCCATTCACGAAGCGGGTCTCGATGCCTACTATGCGCGCCGTCCGGAAGCCCCGGGCCGCGCGGCAGAGCTGCCCCGTGAGATGGCCTGGCTCAATCAGCCGGACGTGCAGGCTTCGTACGTGGCGTGCGCCGAGGGGATCGCTGAAGCTTCGTTCCTTCTCGATGGCCTGCACTGCGCAGCCTGCTCGTGGCTTGTGGAGAAGAGCGTGGAGCGTCTCGAGGGCGTGGAGGAAGCGCGCGTCAACTACGCCACCTCTCGGCTGCGCGTGCGGTGGCGCGAGGGTCTCGCAGGGCTGGGCGACGTCGCGCATTGCGTGGCCCACATCGGCTATCGCGCAACCCCTTTCCACCCCCATCGTCTCGAGCGGCCGCGCCAGCGCCAGTCGAACGATCTGGTCTTGCGCATGGCCGTGGCCGGCTTCTGCGCAGGCAACGTGATGCTGGCCGCCGCCGCCCTCTACTGCGGCGCACTCGACGGCATGGAGGTCTCGTTCCGCAGGTTCTTCGATGGCGTGGGGCTCGTGCTGTCGCTGCCCGTGGTGCTGCATGCCGCCCTGCCCTTCTATCGGGGGGCGCTGTCGTCTCTCCGTTCCCGCTCGATGACCATGGACGTGCCCATCTGCATCGGTCTGCTCACCACCTGGGCCTACAGCGTCTGGGCGGCCGTCACGACGCGTGGCGAGGTGTACTTCGACACCGTGGCCATGTTCGTGTTCGTGCTGCTGGTGGGACGTGTTCTGGAGAACGCTTCCCGGGGACGCGTTTCGAGCGCGGTGGAGCGCCTGCTGGCGCTCGGCGCGCGATCTGCCAGGCGGGTGCGCGACGGCGAGCGGATCGAGGTTCCCGTCGATGAGGTGGTGCCAGGAGACATGGTCGAGGTGTGGCAGGGCGAGCGGATTCCCGTGGATGGGAAGGTTCTGTCCGGGGGCGCCTGGGTCGACGAGTCGATGCTCACGGGCGAGGCGACGCCTCGTTCGGTGGAGACGGGGAGTGACGTGAGCGCGGGGACTGTGTGCACCGACGGCCAGATCGCTCTCGAGGCGACGCGCACCGGCGCATCGACCACCCTGGCGCGCATCTCTCGCCTGGTCGAG
>RGZZ01000185.1 GCA_010028905.1 Pseudomonadota bacterium
AAGCCTTCACTCGTGCGATGGCCCACGCCGGCGCGCCTCACGTGCCCCCCGTCGCCCCTCCCACGCCAGATCGCGCGCTGACGCGATCCCTGTTCGACCCCAGCATCGACGCAATGCTGCGCCTCGATGAGCAGGCCGTCACCGCGTTCCTCCAACCCGCTGCAGCGCCCCCTGTTCGAGCCGCCGAGTCGGCAGGGCGCAACGGAGAAGCCCTGCAAAAGCCCGAGACCGCCTCGCTGCCCGAGCGCACCGACGCCTGTCTCGAGCAGGGCACGGGGGCGTCTGCCGCAGACTTTTCGCTCGAAGCAACGGCTGCGTCTTCGGCCGTTTCGTTGCCTCCGACGTCGGGGCGGGCGGCAGACTTCAACGGGCTTCACCTGGGACAGCGCGACAGCGCCGGGAACGGCCCCGTCTCTCGCCTGCAGAAAGCCCTCCACCAGTGGAACCCGAGACTCGAGCGCGGGCAGAGCGGCTGCTATGACGAGACCACCGCCAAGGCGGTGCTCCTGCTGAAGTCGATCTACGCCACAGGCCACGACGGTCGACGGGTGGACCCGCGCACGGCCGATCTCATCGCCCGCCTCGAGGACGGTTCCTTTCAGCGAAATCCACCGGTGAAGAGCTTCGCAGGCCGACTCATCGAAGCGGCCAGCGAGCAGCTGGGCACGCCCTACCGCCTGGGGGGCGACGGCGTCTCGAGCACCGACTGCGGCATGCTAACCCGTGAGGCCCTGCGCCGCGCCGGGCTGGCCGACGCTTCGTTCTCACGATTGGCCGACACCCAGTACCGCTACGCCGAGACAGGCAAGCACGGGCTGCAGCTGACCCACCAGCCCCAGGCCGGAGACCTGGTGTTCTTCAACCACCCCACCCATCAGTCCGCGGGCGCCTACCATGGGATCACCCACGTGGGCGTGTACCTCTCAGACGGCTACATGCTCGCGGCGTCGAGCGCTCGAGGCAGGGTTGTGGTTCAAGAGATGGGAAGGCTCTCCGCCCACGTCAGCGGCTACGGCCGTCCCAGCCCGAGTGCGGCGCTCGTGGGCCAGCGCTGAGCACGCTTTGACCACACGGCACGAGGAGCAGGGAATTCTGATCGTCTCGTCAATATAGATCGGTCCGGGGTGTCTTTACGACACCAGACCACCTGCGAGAGACACGCGTGGCACATGCCAGAGATCAGAATCGAATTGGCTCAACCTGGGATGCGTCTTGCAAAGCCCGTTCTGAACAATGACGGTGCAACGCTGCTGGAAGCCGGCTATGAGCTGACAGACGCCGCCATCGCGCGACTGCGTGCCATGGGGCTCGGCTCGGTTCATGTCCTCGAACAGAAAACGCCCCAGCAGGTCGAGCAAGAGGTCATGCGTCGTTTCCGCAAGGTCGCTGACGACCCCATCCAGCGACAGGTGTGCGCTGCCGTCCTGCACTACTTCCGCCTGCGCGAGCAGCGCCGACAGACTGCGGGCTGACCGATGGGCACACCAGAGAACCCCCTGATCGCCAAGGTTCGCAGCCAGCTGAAGCTGCCCACGCTTCCTGTGTCGGTTCAGCGACTGAGCGCGGAGTTCGCAAAACCTGGGGTGACGGTAGACGCGGTAGGGCACATCATCGAGACCGACCCCGCCATGTCGGCGCGCATCCTGCGCCTGGCGAACTCGGCCGCCTACGGCTTTCCTCGCCGCATCGCGTCAGTCAACCACGCCATCTTCCTGCTCGGGCTCAATGTCATCAAGGGCGTAGCGCTGAGCGGCGCGGTGTTCGAGATCGCAAAGGGGCAGAACGTCGACGAGCTGTGGTTCCACTCTTTGTCTGTGGCAACTGCGGCCCGTCTGCTGGCCGTTCCACATGGCAAGAAGATCGAAGAGGTCGCCTTCACCGCGGGCTTGTTGCACGACATCGGGAAGGTTGTTCTCCTGGCGTGTCTGCCAAGGGAGATGCAACAGGTGGCCAAGGTCACAAAGATGCGCGACTGCTACGCCACGCAGGCCGAGAACGAGGTGCTGGGCTTCTCGCACACCGATGTGGCCGAGTGGGTTGTGGCCGAGTGGCAGCTCCCAGACCTGGTGAAAGAGGCCATCATCTTCCATCATCGGCCTGATCAGGCGCAGACCGCCAAGGTCGAGACCGCGTGCGTGCACGTCGCCGATGTGCTGGTGAAGGCCATGGGCTTCGGCAACTCCGGTGACGACCTCGTTCCCCCCATCTCGCACGGTGCCTGGGCGTTGCTTGGGCTTGACCTCAAGACCCTGGCCACCCAGACCGCAACCATGGGCCCGCAGCTCGAGGGGTTGAGGGAAATTGCTTCCGCCGTCTGAGCCGGACATTCCCTTCTCTCTCGACGACCTCGCCGGGGATCTCGCCTCCCTTGCCGACCTCGAAATCACCATCGACGTCCCTCTCGCCCCCCAAGACCACCAGGTTGTGGCTCTGGAAGACGACGACGATGGGGTGGGCCTTTCGGGGCGCGCCCAGAGCGAAGGCGCGCTGCCGAACCGTCCCATCCTCCTGTTGCACCAGTCCCACGACGAGGCGGACGCCATCGCAGGCATCCTGCGCAGCAGCGGATTCGAGGTCCAGGTGGCCATCGGCGATGTCTCTCTCGAAGAGCTGCTGATGAACCCCCCGCTGCTCATGCTCGTCTCGCACGCGTTGCAGGGGGCGAACATCGACGCGGTCACGGGAGGGCTCAAAGCAGGCCTGAGCCGTGTTCCCGTGGTGTATCTCGTTCCCCGCAAGCTCGAGCACGATCTGCGCTGGGACAATGCCCGCATCGACGACTACGTGCGTCTCCCCCTCGACCCCAACGACCTCGTGCGACGTTTGCGTCTATGCCTCTCGCGACTCGAGCGAACCCTCGACGCCAACCCGCTCACCGGCCTGCCCGGAAACACCTCGATCCTGAACGAGACGCAGCGACGTATCGCAAGCGGTCGCCCCTTTGCATTCGCCTACCTCGATGTCGACAACTTCAAGGCCTTCAACGATCTCTACGGATACCAGCGGGGCGACGACGCGCTCAAGATGACCTGCCGCATCCTCTGCGGCGCGGTGGAAGACTACGCAGCCCGCGGAGGATTCGTGGGTCACGTGGGCGGCGACGACTTCGTCTTCATCGGCACCCCGGAGCAGATCGACCGCGTAGCCGAGGCGGTCATCCGACGCTTCGACATGGTGGTGAGCAACTTCTACGACGAAGAGGACGCCGAGCGGGGCGCCATCATCTCGGTCGACAGACGTGGAAACACACAGGTCTTCCCGTTCATGACCGTGTCCATCGCCATCGTGTCAAACGAGCACCGAAGCATCAGCCACTCAGGTCAGATCAGCAAGAGCGCCAGCGAGCTGAAGAAGAAGCTGAAGACCATGGAAGGCAGCAACGCCTACAAGGACCGCCGACGCGACTGACCGCGGCTTCCAGCACGCCACGCACACCCACCCTAAACCCGTGTCGCAGGTGGCCGATAACCAGATGGACACGGCGCACCGAGCCGCTGTCGAACGTGAGCGTGGAGGATGTCCTCGTGAATGTGTACATCTGGACCGGGCAACGGTGGAAAGCCTACCACGAACCAGACCAGAAGAAGCGGTCCTGAGCGAATCTCGTGGAACCGGGGATCAGCCTGTGACGCAAGCGCCGACATCGCCTGCATGAAGGAAGATGCGGTGCGCGTCCTCAATATCTTGAAGCAAGGGAAGGTGTCTACCCGAGCTTGTCAGATTTGGGCAGGTCAATCCCGTAACCGACGAACGGGCCGCTGAGAGACGTAGAGAGCGCCGACGAGAAACGCGCATGCAGAGCACCCCACGATAGAGACAGGGGATAGGCATGGGCGGCGGCGGTTGGAGGGAGACGGCTGTGGGCAGCAACGACCGTGGGGAGATACGAAATCTCCTGAAGCGATGCCGAAGCGGTGAAGCGGAAGCCTGGAACGAGTTTCACCAGAAGTACGGCGGAAAGATCGAGCACTGGCTGAGCATCACGCAGTCCGGCAACGACCGGCTAATGCAAGAGATCTACGCTCGCATCGCCGCTGACAGCGACGGTGCAAAGTCTCCCAAGGTCTTTGAATCGAACCTGAGACGTGCCTCGTACACCCTGGCGCTGAACCAGATGCGCGCGGTCGGCGAGAGCGGTGACGTCAGTCTGGGCGAATGGCGCGCCCCAAAGACCTCGAACGCTTCGCAGCAAGGGCTCGAGATGGCCTGGAACCTGCTTCGAGCAGCCGCTACAGGGCTGTCCGCAGAAGATCGGACGCTGCTGGCGCGGCGCTACCGAGACAGCCTGTCGTATGCCGACCTGGGCAAGATCTTGAAGCGCGATGACGTGCGACGCAGCCTCGAGCGCATCATCTTGAAGCTTGCAGATGACACCCAGAAGCTGCGGCTTCGCGCGTCCTCGTGCACCCACGCTGAGTTCCAGGCGCTGCTGCTTCCCTACGCCGAAGGGCTGCTGAACGGCGACGAAGCCGAACAGGCTCGTCGCCACTCGGGTACGTGCCCTTCCTTCAAGGTCGACGCGGAAACCATCAAGAACGTCAGCGCGGCGCTCTGGGTCGGCTACGGGAGCGCGTCGATGCATCCCACCACAGACGCCCTCATCACCTATGCCGAGGCGCCCGACGGTGCCGCCGCCGAGCAGCGGGAGAAGATCGAGACGCACCTGTCGTTCTGCGCCATGTGCTCGCAGCACCTCAAAGCGCTGCGCGAGAACGTCGATGCAGGTGCGCCGACGACGCCTTCCGCCGGTCTATCGGCAGCCCTGCTGAAAGCAGTGAATGTGGTTCCGGGTCCAGATACCGAGGTTGCAGCGCCCCCCTCCGCCGAACTGGCAGGCGCGCCGCAGCCACCGCTGGTCCCCCAGATTGCAGCCTCTTCCCCTACCGCTGCAGAGGCAGAGTCGCCACGAGAGGCGGGCGAGCAGCCGCGCTTTGGCGCGTCCCTGGCGATTGCCGCCGTGCTTCTGGTGGCTGCCGGATGTCTCTTGTTCAGCGAATCGCTGTTCAGCAGCAACAACGGAGAGACGGGTGGAACGGGGGGCAAGAAGAAGCCAGCAGCCGTGAAGACGGCAGAGAAGCCACCGGCCGTCGCCGTGAAGATACCCGACGAACCGCAAGCTGCCGCGCCCGAGTCGCCGGAAGAGGCCCCCTCCTCCGAGAAGAAGCCGGCACCAGAGAAGAAAGTCGCCGCAGAGAAGAAGCCGGCGCCGGAGAAGAAGGTCGCCGCAGAGAAGAAGCCGGCACCGGAGAAGAAGGTCGCCGCAGAGAAGAAGCCGGCGCCGGAGAAGAAGGTCGCCGCGGAGAAGAAGCCGGCAAAGACGGTCGCAGTGGCCGCCCTACCCCGCCGCGTGGCCCCCCCGTCTCCCGCAGCCTTGCGTCGTCACCAGTGGCGCGTGATACGCGCATCGCTCCCGCCTCCAGAGCGCAAGCACGTACGCCGCCTCGAGGCAAAGGGAGGGAAGGCGATTCGCACCGTGTTGCGCGACAAGCCCTACGCAGTAGAGATCGGCGTGAACACGACCCTCACCATCGAGAACGTCACCGTCACCACTACCCAGAAGGTGACAGACGCTCAGCGCGAGCGAGCCACCAACGTGCTCGCAAGCACCCTGAAGGTCGACGCGTCGAAGGTCACGTTCACCACGGGCAATCTCCCCCCGTCAACCACAGAAGCGTATGTGTACCGCCCGTCTACCGAGACGGCGAGTACGCGCGTGCCTGCCCCACAGCCCGCAACAACGCGTCCGGCCTCGTACAGCGAGCCCGTGACAACCGTGCGCATCACCCCGCCGTCACGACCACGCCCCTTGCCAGCGCCTGTGCGACCCGTGGAACCGATCCAGGCTGAGAGCCAGAGCGGCCCACCCTCGCCTCCTCCGCCCACACCTCACTGAAGTCGCCACGGCTGTGAGTCAAGACGAAGAGAGCGCCGCCCCCGTGAGGGGACGGCGCTCTCTCTTCATCAGCAAAGAAGATCGCGACCGATCAGGCTGCGGCGTCTCGCGCGCGCAGCACCTGCTGCGCCCACTCCACGGCGCGCGCATACTGCTTCTCGACGTCGACCACCTCAAAGCCGAGCATGTCGATGGTCGCCTCGGCCGCTTCCCATTCACCACGCTCCCAGGCCTCAACCATGTCGATCCAGGCACGAAGGGGATGATCTGCCTCCATGAGCCCCTTCTTGATGCGCTCGTCGATGGGAAGCGGCTCCACCAGCTCAGAAAGCGGCTGGCCCACCAGGGTATCGAGCAGGCTGAAGAGGCCGAAGAGAAACATCCCGTCTGAAGGCAGAGGAGAGCTGGAGATGCTGAGACCCAGCAGCTCGAAGAACCGACCTCGCAAGGCGGAGAGATACAAGACCTCTTCAGACGCGCCAGACGAGGTGGTGAGGTCGGTGAGCAGCACCACGCGAAGCCATTCCATGGTCTGCACCTCGCCCAGCAGAACGAGCGCGTGCTTGATCGATTCGCACTTGGTGCGAAGACCGAACGAGACCGAGTTCACGAAGCGGAACAGCCGCAGGCTCAGCGAGACATCAGACTGCAGGATCTTGCTCAAGCGCTGCGGATCGAAGTCATGCTGACCGAGCTCGGTGATGAGACGCAGGCGCGACACCTGGTTCGACGAGAGCCTGCGGCCCTCGAATGTCACCGGCTTGCTGAAGAAATAGCCTTGGAAGTACTCGAAGCCGAGCGACTTGCAGTGCTCGAAGACCTCGCGATCCTCGACCTTCTCGGCGAGCAGAATCGTGTTGAAGCGACCGAGGTTCTTCACCACCTCTGCGGTCTGCTCACGATTCAGCTGAAGCACATCGACCTTCACCAGATCAGCCAGTTCGAGAAGCGGCTCGTAGCCAGGCTGGCCCACAAAGTCGTCGAGGGCCAGCTTGAATCCGCTGGCTTTGAGTCGCTTGCACGCATCGAGAACCTCGGGGGTCGGAAGGGTGTTCTCGAGAACCTCGATGACGCAGCGCTTGGGTGGGAGCGCATAGGCCACATCCTTGAGAAGCAGCGACTGCGGGAAGTTGACAAGGACCTTGCGCCGCTCATCGACCCCCGGCAACGCGACCGCAATGCCGTCGGCAATGATCTGAAGCGTGGCGGCTTCCGGGTCGATGATCATGGCGGCCTGCGCCGTGGCGCTGTGGCGAAACAGCAGCTCGTAGGCCCAGGTGTTCATGTCGCGATCGAACACCGGCTGGCGGGCGACGTAGATGTTCTCGTACATGCGGGTCTTTGCTCCTGAAGCGACGGCGTGAGGCGCCGCCAGGCTCAGCGGATCTCTCGCTCAGTGCAGACCACGACCCCACTGCCTGGGTTGAGAACCCCAGAACGACCGAAGCGCGCTCTCTGCGTGAAAAATTTTTTCGCGTAACTTCTCGGATTCCCTGCGTGGGCTACCTCGATTGGGTGCACGTGCAAGACGTAACCGCCCTCTTCCTAACAGACCCGCTCAAGGACGTGAGAAACGGGGTAGAACCACGGGAATGTCATAGAACCCGTCATAGAGGACCCGCACCCCCGGAACCTGGGTCGTCGACGCAGTGGGCGCATCGACGGCCTTGGGAGGCTCTGGCTCTGGCTCTGGAGGCCCCGTGTCGCCCGACGGCAGAGGCTCTCCTTCGGCCCACCGCACAGACGTAATGACGGCCTTCAAGGTCGACCGATTGCGGTCGATCTCATCAAACGCGCTGAGCGCCAGCACGTGCCCGTGCCCACGAAGGACCCAGAACCGCGCGGGCGTCGCACGACCGCCAGACGACGAGACGGTTCCGCGTTGCTCGACGCAGGAGAGGCCGTTCACGTTGGTCGTGGCAACGGGGGTCTGGCCAACCTGGGCCCGCAATCCTGGCGCCAGGGCCTCCGCGCGCTTGAGAAGGTAGGCCCCTGCGTCTGCATCGGTCAGCGCGCGCGCGTAGACGCCGAGGCGACCGTCCTCCGAGGCAAAGACCACGTCGAAAGGGTTGGCCGTGCTGGTCTGCGTCCACATCGTGGGCACCATCAATCGAAACGAGCCTACGGCCACCTCACACACGCCGCTCTGCTCGGCTCTGATCTCAGTCCCGGGACGCGCGCGCGGCGCCGGTCGATTTGCCCGTCGAGGAGACTTCACGGGAGAAGACGCCGACAGCGCGGCAACCGAGGCCTCAGCCGTCGGCGACACGACCACGTTCGGCCTGCCACGCAGCCCGCGGGACACAGCCAGGATCGCGATCACTGCAGTGATCAGGCCGATGAGTTTGTTGCGCACGTGCGGGGTGCGCAGGAGCGGTATGCGCAAGGGGTACGCGTCAAGCCCTTCCAGTTCTGCGAGCAACGCCTGCACACGAAGTACGACCCGAAGAAGGCCGGCTCCTCGCAAGCCTGGGGCTCTCGATGTCTGGGCGATCTCAGACGGTGTGAATCAGGAGCGCGTCACGCAGCTTCGGCTCGAACCAGGTCGACTTCGGCGGCATGATCTGGTTGGCGTCGGCGATGGCCATCAGCTCATCGAGAGATGTGGCCGTCATCGAGAATGCCACCGCGGCGCGTCCCCCATCTACCGCGCGCTCGAGCTCGTCGGTGCCGCGAATGCCGCCCACGAAATCGATGCGCTTGTCGGTTCGCGGGTCAGCGATGCCGAGCAGCGGAGCCAGAAGATGGTCTTGCAGCAGCGCCACATCGAGACGGTCGGCGGGAGTCGCGGCCAACGTGGCCACCCGCCCGAGGTCGAGGCCGAACCACCGGCCCCCGAGATACATCGAGCAGCGCTGCGGACCCGGTGGGGTTGGAGTGGCATCTGGGGTCGCACCGAAGCGCTCTTGCACAGCGTGCAGGAAGTCGTCGGCGGACAGCCCGTTCAGGTCGTGCACCAGGCGGTTGTAGGGCAGGATGCGCAGCTCGTCGGCCGGGAAGGCAACCGCAAGAAAGAAATTGGCCGGCTCCTGGCCCGTCCAGGCCGCCCCCGCCTCATCACGCAGCCGAGCGCGCGTGCGGGAGGCGCTGGCGGCTCGGTGATGGCCGTCGGCGATGTAGAGGGCGGGAAGCTCTGCAAAGGCGCGCACGAATGCGTCGGTGCTCTCCACCTTCCAGACGGTGTGCGTGATGCCATCCGGCGCCGTGAATGCGTAGAGCGGAACCTCTGCCACCGCTGCCGCTACGGCGGCACGCAGCGCGGGGAGCGGCCGATGCGCCAGGAACA
>RGZZ01000186.1 GCA_010028905.1 Pseudomonadota bacterium
GGACCGTTCGGCGTTCAAGGTCCGCAGGCGATGCAGTCGCTCGCCAACATCGCACAGGGCTTCCCGATGGGCTCCGCAGGCCCGATGGACACCTCGAGTCTCAGCGCCAATGCACAGTTCGCCCTGAGCCCTGAAGATCAGCAGAAGGTGCTCGAGTTCTACCGCAAGCTGTGGGAGCTCCAGCAGCAGCTGTTCGCGCAGATCGCAAGCGGCGACGAAGAGGGCGCGGGCCAGACGCGCCACCAGATCGAGCAGCTCTACGCCCAGCTCGCGGGGCACACCGACCGCGTCTCGGCCCCACAGCCCCAGCCGGAGTATCCGAACTGGCAGAACGGGGGCGCTCCCGCGGGGGCCGGCCCCGAGGTCGGCGGCGGTCCCGGGGCAGAGGCGCGCGACGTCAACCCGAACGACTTCAACGGCGGCACCCCCATGGGACGCGAGCTCGCCTCGCTGGCCGTGCAGCACGCCACCGACGGCACAGGCGACGGCCACCACTGCTACCGCAATGTGGCGCAAGACCTCGCCAAGGTGGGCATCAACGTGAGCGGCGAGAGCGCCTACATGGCGGCCGACCAGCTGGCCCGCAACTCAAAGGTGCAAGAGGTCAAGGGCCTCAACAGTCAAGACCTCCAGCACCTGCCCCCAGGCGCCATCGTGGTGTGGAACCGCGGCAACGGGCACGAGCACGGCCACATCTCCATCGCCACGGGCGACGGTCGTGAGGCAAGCGACGTCATGCGCCGTCAGATCACGAACTACGGAACCTCGTTCCGCGTCTTCCTGCCCAACGACCATGGCGGTGGCAATGTGGGCGCGCACCAGGCAACAGGGGGCGGCGCGCACCACGCGACGGGCGGTGGCGGGCGCCACTGAGCGCCACACGCCTCGTCTCCAGACCCGAGCCACAGGCCGCCCCGGCGGCCTGTGCTCTTTCCGTGGGAACGCGCCCCGCCGCGCAGGTCCATTGACACCCCTTCAACCCGAGGCTATGATCCTTCAGAAGCGATGCGAAAGACGTTCCCGCGACAAACCCGATGATCCAAGAGAAACAGATCTTCTACGCCTACCTGCAGAAGAAGGGGCTGAAGCGCACCGCGCAGCGTGACGCGGTGCTCGAGCTCTTCCTTGCCAGCCACGATCACCAGTCCGCGGAAGCGGTCTACCACAAGGTGCGCGAGGCCCATCCCGGGATCGGCTACAGCACAGTCTACCGCACCCTCAAGCTGCTCAAGGAGTGCGAGCTGGCCCGCGAGGTCTACTTCGCTGATGGGCGCATGTACTTCGAGCACCACTTCGAGCAGCCCCATCACGATCACATGGTCTGCACCGCCTGCGGGCACACCATCGAGTTCTACAACGCCACCATCGAGGCGCTGCAAGACCAGGTCGCGGCAGAGAACCGCTTCACGCCCACCCGCCACACGATGGTGATCTTCGGGATCTGCGAGACATGCTCACGGGGCGGCAAGAGCGTCGAGTAGCTTCGACCGCCGAGGCCAGCGCCTCCGATGGTCAGCCCTGGGGCGCAGGCGCCGCCGACTGCGAGAGCACGCCGTCAACGGCGGTCATCAATGCATCTTCCGTGGCCTTCACCCCCGCGCCCGGGTATCCATTGCACATCCACGCGAAGGAGTACCGCCGACCGTCCTTGAGGGTGAGCCATCCCGCGAGGCTCGACACGTTGTCGAGGGTGCCGGTCTTGGCGCTCACCCGCCCCTGCAAGGACGGCATGCGACGCTTCAGCGTGCCGTCGACCCCCGCGATGGGCAGCAGATCGCGGCTGACCGCGTCACGATAGTACTGAGCCACGACGTTGCGCAACGTCGCGGGGGAGACGAGATCCTGGCGAGAGAGCCCGCTGCCGTCAACGATCTGGTGCGCCTCGTCGATGTGCAGCAGCTGCGCCTCCCGATCGGGTGCCTGCGCGGAGCTGCCGCCAGCGAGAGCCCGAAAGAGCGACTCGGCGTACACGTTGTCGCTCTCCTTGAGCATCTGCCGCTCGAGCTGGGCCAGCGGTGCCGAGGCGTGCTGCCAGAGCGTGCGCGCGCCCGTTGGCGCCACCGCCCTCTCCACGCCGCCGGTGACCTCGATGCCGCTCTTCTTGCAGAGCCACTTGAGCACATTGCCCGCGTAGATGGCGGGATCGTGCACCGTGACCCAGGTGCTCGACGGGGCAGACACCGTTCCGTCGATGGTGATGACGTTGGTGCCGAGCCGTCTGTCGACGTCGAGACGGGTCTCGGCCCCTGCGGTCGCGTGATTGTCAAAGGTGAGATAGCCGGTGTCCGGCTCGGCCACCGCGCCGCTCCGGGACACGCGCACGATGGCACACCCCTCGTCTACCGTGAGCGCGTCGCTCTCCGCGCTGTAGTAGGCGCTGAAGTTGTTCCACGACCACCCCGTGCCGAGACGCGCGTCGTCGAATGCGTGATCATCGACCAGCACCTTCCCCTCGACGCGCTTGATGCCGAGGCGCTTGACGGCCGCCTCGAGATCGGCGGTCTGCAACGAGGGGTCTCCGCCACCCACGAGATGGAGATCGCCGCGCAGCACGCCGGCCGCGTCGACCTGTCCCGTGGTGACGATGGCGGTCTGAAAGGTCTTGTCTGCCCCGAGCGCCGCCGTGGCGGCCGCCCCGGTGATGAGCTTCATGCACGACGCAGGGTTGAAGAGCCGCTCCGCGTCTCGCTGGTACACCACGTTGCCCTTGTCGTCGGCGATGACGAAGCCCCAGTGCGCCGACCGCATCTTCTCGTCGCGGGCGATCACGCCCTCGATGGCCGCGGCCAGACGCGCGTCCGGTGCCGCGGAAGGTGAATCGACAGGCGCAGCAGCGCTGGCGAGAGGCACAAGAGGCACGGCTTCGTCGCACGTCGACGCCATCGACGAGGCGACGAACACATCCGGACACACCGAGGCCTTCAGGAGGCACGGCGCCGGGATCGACGTGGCGGGAATGGGACGCGCGACCGCGAGCAACGTCTCAAGCGCAGGGGTGGAGAGTCTCATGCGCCGCCAATGATAGCACATCCCCGCACCCGCGGAAGGCAACGATTTGTAAACGACTGGCAAGGTCTTTGGCTTCAGCGACGACCCGCGAAGAAGCTCTGATAGACCTTTCGCGCGATCTCGAGGCGCTCCGACAAGGGCGGATGGCTGCTTGCCGCCTTCACCTCGGCGCTCACAGAGAGATCGCCACCACTGGCCTGCCGCAGCTTCTCGAGGCTGTCGATGAGACCCACGGGGCGATAGCCCGCATCGTGGGCGTACAGCATGCCGTATCGATCGGCCTGATACTCGGCCTCCCATCGCTCCGCGGGAGACTGGGCCTGTTCGAGCAGCTCGAGGGCGCGGCGGAGGTTCTCACGATACTCTGAGACGAGCGCCTCGAGGGTCTGGCTCTCTCCGCTGGCCGTGCCGTCCTGCAGCGCCATGGCCCGACGGCGCGCGTCCTCGGCCTTTCGGACGTACCCCATGATCTCTTGCTTCTTGTCGAACGACCGCTCGAGGTGACGCATGCACGCATGGGCGATCTCATGCCCGAGCACGCCAGCCAGCTCTTCGTCGTCGACGATCTCGAGCATCCCGCGCGTCACATACACGCGACCATAGCCCACGGTCATGGCATTGAGCTTCCGCGTCTCGAGCACACGAAACGACCAGGGCAGGCTCGCCCGAGGCGAGCACTGCGCGATCTTTCGCCCGACGCGGTCGACCCTGGCGATGAGCGACGGATCGGTGGAAAGGAGCGCCACATGCTGCATGATGTCAACGGTTCCCGCGTCCGCGATCTGCTTCTCGATGGGATCGTTGGCGCTCAGCGTGACCTCTTCGCGCTGGCCCTGCCCACCATCGCCTGCCCCCGCGCTGACAGCCGACCCCCTGGTCTGCCGGCCCGAGACCGCACCCAGCGCCGTGGGATAAGCGGCCGGACCGCTCGAGCGACGCGCCACGGGGCGTGACGAAGGCGCCGTGGAGGCCTTGACGGCGACCGGGCGCCGCGGGCTCCGCGTGGCCGACGCGAGGGGTGCGGCGGCCATCGCCTTCCCCGTGGCGAGGATGTCAGGCGGAGGCCCAGTCGCCAGGAGCGACGTGTCGGTGCGCAGGTTCCACGCCTGCCAGACGTCGGCGCGCTGCGGCATTGCGCGTTCGACGGCAGGCTTCCCCGTCTCCCCCACAAGCCTGTGCCCTTGTACGAGCGGCTTGCCCGCGCAGGTGACGCTGCCTCGCCAGGCCCATACCTCGAAGCGGTCTCGCTCGAGTCTGATCTCGGCAGCGCCATCGCTCACGGTCACCTCGCCCGCGGGAGAAAGCACCTTCACACGCATCGCGCGATCCGCGTCCATCCACGCTCGCCCCTCCAGCAGACGCACGACGAGCTCACCCTGCTCGCGCGAGAACGCCTCGACGCGACCCACGCTGTAGATGAACAATCGCATCGACGCCGCCGTCTCGAACGCGAGCGCCGATGACATGCCCTCGGTTGTGCGCACCTCGTCCCCGATGGCGAGCGAAGTACCGTCCGGCGCGGCCTTCCAGGGGTCTTTCCCTCCCTTGCGAAGCTCTGGCGGCTTTCCCGCGGAGCGCACCTGCGCCTCGATCTCGGCGTCGCTCGCGGTGCGCAGCCGACTCGAGAGGAAGAGGAACATCGCCGCGACCCCGAGCGCCGCGGCGATGAACCACACCGGAGAGACGGACTTGGGCTGGGGGCCTCGCTGTCGGGGGCGCGGCGAAGGCGTCTGAGGGGCACCGTTCATGGATGCGCAATTCGATGGCGCTCAGGGCCGCCTCCTCCGGGAGGCTGTCGAAGCAAAAGGCCCCGAGCTTGCGCTCAGGGCCTGGCAGTCGCGACAGACGTGCCGCGGCTACTTCATGAAGGTCTCCGCGAGACCGAAGTGCCACTGACCGCCCTCGCGAAGCATCTCGAGCCCGATGGGCTTGCTCGCATCGCCCCCCGTGACCTCGACCTTGCACTTGTCTCCCTGGACGGGCCCGGCCTTGTACGTGAGCGAGGCGATGGACTCGGGGTTCATCTTCTCGCAGAACGCATTCCAGAAGGCGTTGAGCACCTCTTCATTGTGCTTGTCGAACAGTGCGCGGACCTCTTCTTTGGAGACCTTGCCTGCCTTGGCCGTCTCAGAGACGATCCAGCCCTTGCTGCCCTCCGTGAGCGCATCCCACGCATCACCGTACCGCTTCTCCGCAAGGTCGGCCCAGAACGCCTGGCAGGCCTTGGCCGGATCGCCGCCCTCTGCGCGAGCCATCGGGATCATCGTGAGCATCAATGTCAGAACCAGCGCCGCAGTGCGCAAGGTGTTCCTGGTCATGGGAAGTGTCCTCTCTCCGGGTCTCGTCGTTGAACAGACGAGTACGTGACAGTTCGCAGCCGCGCGCCTGCTCCCCTCTATCCGACAGAGGGGCGCTCGAAGCGTGCGGCCAGCCCCATGCCGCCCGAGACACAGAGCGTGGCGAGACCGTTGCGCGCGTTGCTGCGCCGCATGGCGTGGAGCAAGGTGACCGTGATGCGCGCGCCCGTGCACCCGATGGGATGTCCGAGGGCGATGGAGCCACCGAGCACATTGATGCGTGCCTCGGGCAGCCTGTACAGCTCCTGACAGGCCAGCACCTGCGCCGCAAAGGCCTCGTTCACCTCGTAGAGGTCGATGGCATCTGGCGAGAGACCCGCGCGCTCGAGCACCGCCTTCGCCGCGAGCGCGGCGCCCAGCCCCATCACGGCCGGATCGAGACCCACCGCCGCGTACTCACGCAGATGGGCCAACGGCACGAGCCCCCGCCGCGCGGCCTCTTCCGCCGACATGAGTATCAACGCGGCCGCGCCGTCGGTGATTCCCGAAGCGTTCCCCGCCGTGATCGTGCCCTTGAAGACAGGCGGCAGCTTCTTGAGCGACGCGAGGGTGGTATCGGCTCGGGGGTGCTCATCGACCGCGAAGATCGGCCGCGCCTTCTTGCCGGTGAAGCCGAACGCTTCGAAATCGACAGGCGCGATCTCGTCGACGAACGCTCCCTCAGCGGCTGCGCGCGCCGCTTTCTGCTGGCTCTCCAGCGCGAAGGCGTCTTGTGTCTCTCGAGAGATGCCATACTGCTCGGCCAGGGTCTCGGCCGTCTCGCCCATGATCTTCTCGCTGAGCGGACAGCTGAAGCCATCGCGATACATACCATCAACCACCTCGCCGTGGCCCAGGCGATAGCCCCAGCGCGCCCGCTCGAGCAGGAAGGGCACGCGGCTCATGCTCTCCGTTCCCCCCACGGCCACAACCGTCGCACGACCGAGCATGATGGCCTCGGCCCCCATCAAGATGGCGCGCAGACCACTGGCACACGCCTGGTTGATGGTCACGGCGGGCACTTCGTGCGGCAGCCCCGCCTTCACCGTCACCTGGCGCGCCACATTCGGCCCGCCACCCGCCTGTCGGGCGCAGCCGAAGAACACCTCCGCGACGTCGCCGTGGGCGAGCTGAACACGCTCGAGCGCGGCACGCAGCGCCACCGCACCCAGCTGGGCGGCGGTGAGATCTGCCAGCGCGCCTCCGAACCTTCCGATGGGGGTGCGAACAGCGGAGACGACAACGACGTCAGTGGACATGGGCGACAGCTCCTCTCAGGTGCGCGCTGTCTTGGCGGGTTCACCCGACGTTCCTGCCGCGGCAGCGGCGCCACATCGCCGTCTCGACGGTCGCGCGCGATCAGCGCAGCCCGACGCCGGTCTTGTCGCGGAACCACCAGTCGCGCTCGTGTGGCGGAATGACATCGCCCGGGTCGCTGCCATCGGCCAGCTCGAACGCCACGCCGAAGTACGACACCAGTGGCTGCCCACGATCTCCGCGCTCGAGACGCTTCTCGAGCGCCACCATGTCGAAGCGCTCCGCGACCTGACGCTTCACGCTCCAGCGCAGCTCGCCCTCGAGCACGGCGTCGACGCGCTGCCGTCCGTTGCGGAAGAAGGAGGCCGTGCCGTGAACGGCAATGATGGCCACGCCCGCCTCCACGGCTTTCACCTTGGCGGTGAGCGCGTGCGGCCCGATCTCCCCAGGCGCCCACTCGTCTGAGCCCTTCCACGTGGTGTCGGCCAGGTTGTCTCGGCAGATCTGCAGCGCGAGGCTCTCTGGCACCTGGCGCGAGACGCCAGGGCGCAGGGGTGTGGGCAGCATGCCCAGCAGCTCCTGCCGCGTGACCCAGACGTGATCGTACTGGGGCTCTTGTGAGAACACCATGTCGTGGCGGAAGTACGATACCGCCGATGCGCTGATGCGCTCGCCGGTGCGCTGCAGACGGCGCGTGTAGGTGCGCAGCACCATGCCTCCCGCGGGCGGGTGGATGGCCTCGGCGGGATCGCGCTCCACGGCGCCCACCCGCTTTCGCGCGCGGTCTGCGACGGGGAGGGAGGCATACTCCGCGGAGGCCTGTCGCAGGGTCTCGGGAACGTTCATGCGTCCGGAGATGTTGCGGATGTGCGCCAGGACCTTGCCAGAAGGCGTCGTGATGTAGATGCCCTGACGCGACGGATCGAGCGCGTACGGCTGCTGCACCGCGGAGACGATGGCCCGGAAGAGATCGCCTTCGGCGTCCTGCTGGGTGTAGAGACGAATGCCGTTGGCCGCCACGGCGACGAACTCTCGCCGCACGATGCGGATGACCTCGGGGTCTGAGAAGGCGAGCACACGGCTCGCAAGCCCGTTGGGTCAGGTACTTCCCAGAGGGCTGCCGTCCATGCACCAGAGGAGCATCGGTCGGCTCTCTGACGCAGCCCGCTGGCGCGCCTTCCACAGGCTGGTCATCCACGGGATCTGCTTCCAGTGGGCTTCGTTGCACCCCGGCTTGATGTCGGCGTGAAGACGGCGAAGCTCGGCCGCCGTTCCCAGCAGCGCGGCCAGGTCACGCCGGCCAGCCTCGATCTCTTCGCTGGTTCCAAGCGGCTCAGAGGAAGCAGACAAGGGGGAGGCCACCGTCGGCGACACGTTCCCGGACGAGGCGGCGCGTCGCACGGGGATCTGCCCGCGCAGCGCCAGCGCGAAAGCGATTCCGCACGCCACCACGCTCAAGACAAGCAGCCGATGGGTATCTCGTCGCATGGAGGAGGGTTTCGCCGGCGTCAGGGCGTGCTCCTCGCCGTGGCCGAGGAGCGCGGTTCGTATGCGCAGACGGCAACCCAGGTCCCGTCTGTGTGAATGGTGACCGAAGGACTGATGGGCTGCAGGGTGGCGGTCGGCGGGAAGAGACCGCGGAACGCTGGGTCGACCTGAAACGAGAGGCCGTCGCGCGACAGGGCGGAACCGATGCTGGCGTCGACGGTCTGGAAGAGCATCTGGTAGGCGCCGCTCGACATGAGGAACATGGTCGATGGAGCCGTGCCCTCGACGCGGCTTCCCTCATCGACCGTGAAGCGAAGCCCATCGGTGGAGACGGCGCTGCGCACCTCGGGAGCGCCCTGACGCGTATGGAACAGACGGTAGCGACCGTCGGCGAACATGATCACATCGGCGTCGTCGACGGCCGGTCCCTCGAGGCGGGTTCCGGGCTCGCGCTTCCACGTGATCCCGTCTCTCGACAGGGCGCTCCGCACCTCACCCGAGGCCACGTAGTACAGGCGGTAGTCGCCGGAGGGGATCTGCATCACGCACGGGTGCGAGGCCTTCCCTTCCTCGCCGCTGACCGTGACCGGAACCGACACCTCGAGGTGAAACCCGTGCCCCACGCCCGTGCGACCGACCTCGCTGCGCGCCATGCCCTGATACGGCGTGTCGTAGACGATGAAGGGGCGACCGCTGATCCAGGCCAGACGAGGATGATGCCCCGTCTCGCCCGTCATCAGCGGCATGGCCTGGGGCGGGGTCCAGGTGGCGCCGTCGGCGCTCCAGGCGACATAGAACCCCTCGTACTGCACCGTGGCCGGCGCCTCCGCGGGAACCGCGACGCGCGCGGCCTTCCTCTCGCGATGCTGCAGCAGGAAGACGGCGCCGTTCAGCGCGACGAGAAGCAGGGCGAGCAGAGCCAGGATGCGCGCGTTCACCAGTAGCCGTGCTTCCTGAGCGCTTTC